>CAYUBX010000227.1:0-5843 GCA_964443165.1 uncultured Acidimicrobiales bacterium | reverse complement strand
GTCTTCGAGGATCGTGCTGATGCCCGATGTGCTCGAACCCGGCGGCAGCTCCAGGACGACGGGGGCACCGGGGTCCCCTGGCGGGTCCACCTGCTCGCGCGCCCAGGAGAAGGCCTGCCAGATCACCCAGGCGGCCAGCGCGATGACTCCGACGACGAAGAGCAAGCCGAGCGAGGTCCCACGCCCGCGGCGAAGCCAGACGACCTCGAAGTCCACGCCTTCCTTCTCGGTGGGTCGGATGTGGCCCTGGTGGAGCCCTGGAGTGTGTTGAGGCGCCAGCGCTGGCTCGGAGCCGACGGGCGGACCGGGCGGTGGCCCAGGAGGGCTCGGAGGACTGGGGGCGGTCACTGCGAGTCCAACCAGGCCTGGAGCAGCACGGCCGCGGCGACCTTGTCGACGACCTTGCGCCGTGCCGGGCCTCGCAGGTTCTGCTCCATGAGCGCTCGCTCCGCCGTGACCGTGGTGAACCGCTCGTCGTGGAGGACGACCGGCACGCCGACTGCCGTTTCGATGAGGCCTGCTTCGTGACGAGCGCCCTGCGCGGCACGCCCCTCGCTTCCGTCGAGGGACAGCGGCAGCCCGACCACCACGATCTCGGCCTCCACCTCGGCGACGATACCGGCGATCGCCCGGTGATCCCGGTCACGGTCGCCCGATCGTTGCACCACCTCGTAGGGCGTCGCGAGGCGACCGTCGCTGTCGGAGATCGCGATCCCGATGCGCTTGGAGCCCAGATCGATGCCGACGGCGCGCATGCTCACTCCGAGATGCCGGCGGCCGCCCTCACCTGGTCGAGTGCATCGTCGATCGCTTCGGCGTTCTTGCCACCGGCGACGATCAGGTCCGGGTTGCCCTTGCGGCCGAACCCGCCCTGCACCGTCTTGGCCGCGTCATCGAGAAGATCGACCGCCGAGAGTTCGCCGGCCGCGTCGACCGCCGCCACGAGCGCGACCCCACCACCGTCCGGCGCGCCGGCCAATACAGCGGCGCGAATCTCGTTCCGGTCGCGGATCGCGAGAGCGAGATCGCGCAGTGTCTCGCGATCGACCCCGTCGACTCGAGCGACGACCACGCCATCGACCGCGCCACCAGCCAGCTCGCCCGAGCGGGCGCCCGCGGCCTGCTGCTGGAGGGCCTTCAGTTGGTTGCGGAGGTCCTTGATCTCGTCGAGCCGGCGCTGCACGGCGCCCGTGATCTCGTCGGGGTTGGTGTTGAGCAGCTCAGCGACCTCGGCGAGTGCGTCCTCGTCGTGCTGGAGCCGCTCCACCGTCACGGTCCCGGTGATCGCTTCGATGCGCCGCAGGTTGGAGCCGATGCTGCTCTCCGAGACGATCCGCAGGTGCCCGATGTCGCCGAGGGCACGCACGTGGGTGCCACCGCAGAGTTCGAGTGAGTATGGCCCCGCTTCGAGCACGCGTACGACGTCGCCGTACTTGTCGCCGAAGAACGCGACTGCGCCGATCTCCTCGGCGTGCGTCATCGACGTCTCGTAGTGACGGCACGCACCGTTGTCGAGGATCTCTCCGTTGGTGAGATTCTCGATCTCACGGAGCTGCTCAGGGGTGACCGCCTCGAAATGGCTGAAGTCGAAGCGGAGGCGGTCAGGGGCGACGAGAGACCCCGCCTGCTTGACGTGCTCGCCGAGGACCTCGCGCAGGGCCCAGTGGAGGATGTGGGTGCCGGTGTGGTTGCGTCGGATCGCCGCCCGACGCTCGTCGTCGATGACGGCCGTCGCGACGTCCCCCGCAGACATGGTCCCCGACGTCACCCGTCCGACGTGACGGTGGAGATCGGGCAGGGCAAAGGTGCAGTCGAGCACCTCGACCTCGCCGCCGGGCGTGGTGATCGAGCCCACGTCGCCGATCTGGCCGCCGCTCTCAGCGTAGAAGGGCGTGCGGTCGAGGAAGACCTCCACCGTGTCGTCCTCCAGCTCGAGCACTGCGAGGACCCGAGCGTCGTCGATCGACGCGTTCTGGCGATCGAAGATCGTGGGACCGAACTGATCGAGGATGTCGCGGTAGTCCTCGTTGGCGACGGTGGGGCCATCAGCACGGGCTGCTCTGGCCCGCTCCCGCTGCTCGTCCATCGCAGCTTCGAAGCCCACGGCGTCGAGGGTGAGCCCACGTTCGGTCAGCATCTCCTCGGTGACCTCGACGGGGAAGCCGAAGGTGTCGTGGAGCTGGAAGGCAACGGCGCCGGGCAGCGGCTCGCCCTCGCCCAGCCCGGCCACGGCGTCTTCGAGGATCTGCGAACCGGTCGCGAGCGTCCGACGGAATCGCTCCTCTTCGCGCGAGACCACGTCGCGGATGAAGTCGACGTTCTTGCGGAGATCGGGGTACTGGTCCTCCATCACGTCGGCGACGACCTCGACGAGGCGCGGCATCACCACGTCCTCGACGCCGAGCACCCAGGCGTGACGGACAGCCCGGCGGATGATGCGCCGCAGGACGTAGCCCCGATCCTCATTGGAGGGGAACACGCCATCGCTGATGAGCATGGCTGTGGTGCGCGCGTGGTCGGCGAAGATCCGCATCGACACGTCGCGCTCTTGGTCTTCGCCGTAGGACACGCCGGTGATCCGCTCGGCCTCCCGGAGCAGCGGTTCGAACAGGTCGATGTCCCACGCGCTCGGAACACCCTGCAGGACGGCCAGGATTCGCTCGAGACCGGCACCGGTGTCGATGCCGGTCTTGGGCAGTGGGGTGAGCTCACCGGTTCCGTCGTTGGCGAACTGCATGAACACGAGGTTCCACACCTCGATGAAGCGGTCCTCGCCTCCCTCAGCGGGGCCGCCATCGGGCCCGTACTCCGGTCCGAGGTCGTAGAAGATTTCGCTGCAGGGACCACACGGCCCGGTGTCGCCCGCCGCCCACCAGTTGTCCTTGTCGAGTCGTTGGATGCGTTCGGCCGGCACGCCCACGCTGGTCTTCCAGATCTCCTCGGCGTCGTCGTCGGAGACGTGGACGGTGATCCAGAGCTTGTCTGCATCGAGGCCCAGCACCTCGGTGACGAACTCCCAGGCCCACGGAATCGCCTCGGCTTTGAAGTAGTCGCCGAAGCTGAAGTTGCCCATCATCTCGAAGAACGTGAAATGACGGTTGGTGCGCCCGATGTCGTCGAGATCGTTGTGCTTGCCGCCGGCGCGCACGCACTTCTGGATCGTGGTGATCCGCGAGGCCGGCGGGTTCTCCTCGCCGAGGAAGTACGGCATAAACGGGACCATGCCTGCCACGGTGAACAGCAGTGACGGCTCGTGGGGAATCAGGCTCGCGGAGGCGCGCACCTGGTGGTCGCGTTCGGCCCAGAACGTGGAGAAGGCGTCGCGGAGCTGCGCTGCGTGCATAGTTCTGTCAGCGTAGCGATCGGGCCATCGCCACCCGTAGTGCGATCGAGGCCGCGGAGCCTGGTCAGCGGTGGTGTTCGGCGCGCAGACGATCCTCGGTCTCGCGCATCTCGCGACGCCCGTCGCTCCACGCGTCACGCAGATCGCGGCCCATCTGACGCGCGGTCCCGGCAACCGACGCAGTTCCCCTCACGGCCGCATGCCGGTCCGCGAAGGCGCGCAGGCGCCGCTGGAGCCACAGCGATCCACCGGCCCCAAAGAGGCCACCGATCGTCAACCAGCGCAGGCGCTTGAACACGGTGGAGAGGTTACCGGCCGCGCAATCGACGCCATGCAGACCCGGCACCTGCCGCGAGGGCCTTGGTCTTGATCGCTGGCGCCGCGACGACGCGCGACGCGGTTCGGCTCGCGGACGCCAGGTTGGAGGACACGCTCTCCGCGGTGTCGATCACGCCGTGGAGGCGTTCGAGCTCTGCGTCGGCGACGTCCACCGTGGATCGCAGATCGACGATCGTCGGAACGGCCTCGTCGGCGAGTCGCTGGGCCGTCTCGCGGAGATCGCGCAGGACCTGGAGCAGCCGGAACAGCACGAACGACATGACCGACATCACCACGATCACGCAGATCGTGACGACGACGGCGGCGAGATCACCCGTGCTCACTGTCGGCCTTTCTCACGGTCCCCGGTCTCGCCGTTGGCCTCGGCCGGGAGCCAACCACGATCGCCGAGCGCATCGAGGCGGCGCCGCACCTCCACCTCGAACCCGTGCTCGGTCGGCTCGTAGTAGTTCGTGTCGCCGAGGTCGTCTGGCCGGTACTGCTGATCGACCCAGCCCTCGGCATGCGCGTGAGGGTAGTCGTACCCCTGACCGTGGCCGAGCCCCTTCGCACCGCGGTAGCTGCCGTCGCGAAGGTGCGTCGGCACGGCGCGGCCCTTCCCGGCCTGTACATCGTTCATCGCGGCGAGGATCGACGACTTGGCGGTGTTGGACTTGGGAGCGGTGGCGAGGTGGATCACCGCCTGGGCCAGGTTGAACTGTGCCTCGGGCAGCCCGACGAACTCCACCGCTCTCGCCGCGGCGTCGGCGACGACGAGGGCCATGGGGTCGGCCATACCGACGTCCTCTGAGGCCAAGATCACGAGCCGCCGGGCGATGAAGCGGGCATCCTCGCCCGCTTCGAGCATCCGCGCGAGCCAGTACAGCCCGGCATCCACGTCCGAACCGCGGATCGACTTGATGAAGGCGGAGATGACGTCGTAGTGCTCGTCGTTGCCGTAGCGATGCGCTCGGACGTCGAGCGCGGCCTCAGCGTGCTGCAGTTCGACCGTGGCGCCCTCGCCGCCGGCGAGGACACTCGCGACCTCCAGAGCCGTGAGGGCGCGACGCGCGTCACCGTCGGCGCGCTCTGCGAGATGGCTCAGAGCGTCGGCATCCGCGGAGACGTCCTCGAACGCGAGGCCCTTGCGAAGGAGCTCGACGACGGCTTCGTGGCCGAGCGGTTCGAGTCGAAACAGGTTGGAGCGCGACAGCAGCGGGGCGTTGACCTCGAAGTAGGGGTTCTCGGTGGTGGCGCCGATCAGGATCAACAGGCCGTCCTCGACGGAGGGAAGGAGGGCGTCCTGCTGGCTCTTGTTGAACCGGTGGACCTCGTCGAGGAAGAGGATCGTGCCCACCCCCCTCTCACCCAACCGCTGCCGCGCCGTTTCGATGATCGCCCGGACGTCCTTCACCGAGGCAGACACGGCGGACAGGGTCTCGAACGACTTGGCCGTGTGGTTGGCGATCAGGCGGGCCAGGGTGGTCTTGCCACAGCCAGGTGGCCCCCAGAGGACCACCGAGGTCAGCCGATCCGCCTCGATCAGCGTGCGGAGAGGTGCGCCGGGACCGAGAAGCTCCTCGTGTCCGACGAGATCGTCGAGTGTCCGCGGCCGCATCCTCGCGGCCAGCGGCGCTCGCGCCGAGAGCGCATCCTCGGCAGCGGAGTCGAACAGGTCGGCCACGAGGCGACGCTAGCGGGAGATCAGGTCGACGAGATCCGCCGCCCTGTCGGCGATACGGCTCGCTCCGGCTGCGACGAGCCGGTCACGCAGCGCGGACGGTCGAGCCCGTGCAGCACTGCGCCGATCCCGCTCACCTCCGCGAGCTGACCGGGGAAGGCCGCGAGAACGTCCCGCTGGATCCGTTCGCTCAGCCCCAGGGGCACCGGCCGGCCGAACTGATCCTCCAGGCCGGACATCATGCTGGCGTAGCTGAGCCCCACGTAGCGTTCTGCGATCTCATCGGCGGAGATCGCGAAGCCGGCCTCGGTGAGCAGCGCCGATTCGACCTCGATCGTGATCGCCTCGCTGTCCACGAGCACGCCGTCGCAGTCGAAGATCACCAGCTCGGTGGGCAACCTGCAGCAGACCGCGGCCTGGGGCGCCTTCTTCGCGGTGATCGTGCTGCTCGGCTTCCTGCGGCGGGTGCGGATGACGCTGGTGATCACCCTGGCCATCCCG
>CAYUBX010000226.1:3432-5858 GCA_964443165.1 uncultured Acidimicrobiales bacterium | reverse complement strand
CCATCGGTTCGTTCCAGGCGGTCAAGCACCTCCTGGCCGACACGAGCCTCGCGGTCGAGATGTGCAAGGCGACCGTCCTGGCTGCAGCGACGTCTCTCGGGTCGGGCGATGAGCACGGGCTCCAGGCGGCCAGCATGGCCAAGGCGTTCGTCGGCGACGCGGCGATCGAGCTGGCGCAGAACTGCTTCCAGGTGTTCGGCGGGATCGGGTACACGTGGGAACACGATCAGCACTTCTACCTGCGGCGCGTGACGAGCGACGCGGGTCTCTACGGCGACGTGGCCTGGCATCGGGAGCACCTGTGCCAGCTGGCGGGAATCTGAGGACGGAAAGACGATGAGCGCAGAGATGATGAGCGTCGAGGAGTTCCGGGCCGAGGCCCGGGCGTGGATCCGGGCGAACCTCGAGCCCAAACCCCTTCCGCAGGAGGGGCAGGGACGCCGTGAAGCGTTGACCGAGGCCGACATGGTGAAGGCCCGCGCGCTGCAGAGGAAGCTGTTCGATGGCGGCTTCGCAGGGATCTCGTACCCGGTGGAGTACGGGGGGCGTGGCCTCACCGCGCTCCACGAGCGGGCCTTCCGGGAGGAAGCGTCTGGCTACGACGCACCAGACTTTGGCGTCGTCGGCAGCGTCACGTTCGGGGCGATCGGCCGGTCGCTCATCGAGCACTGCACGCCGGAGTTCCTGCAGCACCACATCCCGAAGATCCTCTCGGGCGAGCAGATGTGGTGTCAGTTCTATTCGGAGCCCGAGGCTGGGTCCGATCTGGCCGGCATCCGCAGCAGGGCGGTGCGAGACGGCGATCGGTGGATCATCACGGGGTCGAAGATCTGGAGCAGCGGCGCGCACTTCGCCGACTGGGCCATGTGCCTCGCCCGGACCGACTGGGATGTGCCGAAACATCGCGGTCTTACCTGGTTCGCCGTTCCGTGCCACGCCGAGGGTGTCACCATCAACCCGATCCAGCAGATCGGTGGCGAGGCCGAGTTCTGCGAGGAGTTCCTCGACGAGGTCGAGGTGACCGACGACGACATCATCGGTGAGATCAACCGTGGCTGGGCCGTCACACAGACGATGCTCGTGTACGAGCGGGGAGCCGGCGACGGCTCGGCGGCGACTCTCGAGCCCCGAGAGCTGGCACCCGATCTGGTGGCCCTCGCCGAGCGGGTGGGTCGACTCGACGATCCGGCTGCCCGTCAGGCGATTGCCGCCGCTCACATCAACGACTTCGCCCAGTACCACCTCGGCAAGCGGATCTCGGATCGTCTGCGCAACTCCGCGGTGCCAGATCCGCACGTCGCTGCATACGGAAAGCTGGCGGCCGGCACACTGGCGCCAGCACGTGCTCGGCTCGCGATGGAGATCGGAGGGCCGGCCGCGCTGAGCTGGGCCGCCGGCAACGACGAGCAGGCGCAGACCGCGCTCGACTATCTCAACGGACGCCGGATCTCGATTGCGGCGGGGACGAACGAGATGCAGCGCAACGGCATCGGGGAGCGGGTGCTCGGACTGCCGCGCGAGCCGAGCTTCGACACCAACAAGCCCTTCTCCGACGTGCTCAGAGCAGCGCAGAACTGGGAGAGCAAGGTCGGCTGAGCCGCCGGCTCAGTGAGGACGTGCAGCGGTCTCGATCTACACAGCTGACGGGGCCTGTACACCGTCTGTCCCGTCCCACTCCGAGAAGAGTTCGACCAGCGCAGAGCGCAGCCGTGCAGCCGCGTCGGGGTCCTCAGTCTCCAGCGCTGCGGCAGCTGGGGTCAGCTTGGTGAAGAAGCCGGCCGCGTCCGCTGCGTCGCTGCCCATGCGTACTGGGCTGATGCGCGATTCCACCGTCACGTCGACGAATCCTGACTCGGCGAGCACCGATTCGAGGTGGTCCCGATCGCCGAGGGAGAACGGGCCGGGCGCGGTCGGATCGCCGCCCGTGAAGGGGGTTTCGATGAACTGACCGACTGTCCGAAGGCCCTGCGAGGCCCACGGGTTGTCCATCGGCGACTGCCAGCAGACGAAGCCGAGCCGCCCGCCCGGTCGCAGCGCAGTGAGGATGTTGGTGAAGCCGGTCACTGCGTCGGAAAAGAACATGACTCCGAATCGCGAGAACACCGCGTCGGCACTGCCGTCGAAGGTCTCGGCCATGGCGTCGCCGACATCGAACGTGACGGTGCGCGTCCCCAGGGACTCGGCATGCGACCGCGCGCCGTCGATCATTGTCTGGCTGATGTCCAGAAATCGGCCTACGTCCGGTTGCTCTCATCGATGGCCATGTGCAGGTCTCCTCAGTGCCGGTGGCGATGGTCGCCGTGGCTGTGGTCGAAGCGGTCGTGGTGTTGGCGCAGCAGATCGGCGCCGTAGTCGCCGCCATTGGGCGTGCGTACCAGGGTGTGGATGTGGTTGCGCGAGGGGACGCGGTTGTCGAAGACAACGCC
>CAYUBX010000226.1:0-3422 GCA_964443165.1 uncultured Acidimicrobiales bacterium | reverse complement strand
GAACTCGATGAGAACGACGGGGCTCTGCACCCGGTAGCAGAAGGGGCCATCGTCGCCGGTCGCGCCCATCCACGAGAACGACGTGTCGTCGAGGTGCCTGGCGACCTCGCTCATCTTCACCTGCGCGTGCCCGTCGCGGGTCCACCCGACATAGGTCCCGATGAGCTGCAGTAGAACCTGTCGCTGCGCGTCGCTGAGATCGGTCGCCGCAACGCCCGCCTGAGGGATCACGGCGTTGTCGTTGAACGCACCCGCCTGCATCCGGCCGTCGAATGGGTGTTGGAGTTCGGCAGGCAGATCGTCGGGATGGATCGAATCACGGAGAATCGCCTCTGAGCGTTGTGAGTCGTCGAACGAGCGGATGAGGTCGAGCCCACGTTTGCGGTCCGTCGCGTCCAGGTCCTCCAGCATCACGCCGTGCCGGAAGAAGTTCATGTGCACGTTGATCCAGGTGCGCCAGTCATCGCTCTCGAGAGGCTGGTGTGCCCGGTGACGCTGTTCGGTGGACAGGCCGTCCAGAAACGCGAGCGCCGCGTCGGCGATGGGCCGCAGCCGCGGCGCGATGTCGATGACCCGGGTTCGCGCGCTCATGGCTGACTGTGCCGGAGCCCGAAGTCCTTCCAGTCGCTCACGGGAGGGCGGGGTACTCGTCGGCGTTGAGCACCCATCCTGGGCGCGAGGAGAAGTCGACGCGTGGGGGAGCGAAGATGTCGATGAGCTGGTGGTTTGTGTCGCCGACGCCCTGCGACGTGTGGATCGAGGGCGGAGGGATCACCGTGACAGATGGGCTGGTCGTGTGGTGGTGATGATCCTCGCGCCACTCCGCCATGTCGACCGTCCATGGGGTTCGGATGTGATGGACGTAGTCACCGTCGAGCTGGAGGCTGATCTGCTCGAAGTCGTCGTGGTGGTGCGGCGACATCTTGTCCGGATCTCGCGGACCCGGATCGGGATAGAACCAGTTCACCATCAGCGTGGAGCAGCGATAGAGACGTCCGAAGCGTCCGTCCTGTGGTTCGACGCCGGCCACGTCGTACACGCGGACCTTTCCTGCTCCGGTCCCTTCGGGCCACGCTGCCCAGGCGGCCACGTTGGGGTCGGGCTGGGCGTAGAAGGCGGCGTTGGAGCAGCGAGCGGCCAGCTCGGCCGACTGCGTGCTGAACACCGCCACCGCCGTCGCTCCCTCCGCCGCTTCCAGCGAGCTGTCGCCTGGCGGGACCACAGCCAGTCCGCCGGCTGGGGCGTGAGACGTCACGCCTGCTGCGGTGAGGTCCATCGCAGCGGACCCCTCGGGGACGATCACCATGTATTCGTCCGGGTGGCCGACGATGTGGAGGGGCTCCTCAGGAGCGAGTTGGACGTACGCGACCACCAATGCCTGACTCCGCACCCACCACTGCCGACCGCCGGCTGCAGTGACCACGGTCGGCTCCATGTCGGCGAACTCGAAGTACTGCGGTTCGACGTTCGCCCCCGCTGAGCGGGGCGCGCCGCTGGAGGCCAGTTGCGATCTGGGATCCGTGCTCATTCCTGCATCCTTCCACGGGCGGCGCTCCGCGGGGTTTGCCATCACCTCTTCGGGGAAGGCCGTGAGCGACGGTGATGCGCGAGGCTGAGCCAAGGCGGTCTCCGCGCCGGGCCCCAGACGGGGCCCGTACTATCGGTGGCCTGTGAGCGCCGGTACCTACGCCAATGGCCGCACCATCTGTGATGCGGACTCGCATCTCATGGAGCTACCCGACTTCTTCGATCGCTACGCCGAGGGCGGCGTCCCCTTCGTCCTGCACGTCGGTGGAAGCTCGCGGTCGCTCGAGCCGGCGTGATCCGGTCACACGTTTCCAGGGGTCGTTGGGGCAAGCCGGGGCCACCCCGGAGGAAGAGGCGAAGTTCTATGCAGACAACTTCAAGCGAGCGTTCGTTGGTGCCGCATGAGTGACACGACTCTCGATCGGGACGAGTGGCTGTCCGAGAAGCCGGTTCGGAGCCCTGAAGTCGAGCAGGCGCTGTTCGCTGGCGACGTCGGCGAAGCCAGCGATCTCGCGCTCGACGAGATCAACCCCCTCAACCCGCATCTCTTCCGAGAGGATCGGTGGCACGACCACTTCGCACGATTGCGTGAGGAGGATCCGGTCCACCTCAACGAGCTCGGGTCCTCCGGTCCCTACTGGTCGTTGACGAGGTGGGAAGACATCCGGGCCGTCGAGGCGGACAACGAGACGTTCTCGTCGGCGCAGGGCATCACGATCGGACCGCCGGTGGTGGTCGGCGAGACCAACCCGTCAGTTCAGCTGATGTCGTTCATCGCGATGGATCCGCCCCAGCAGACCCACGAGCGCCGCACCGTGCACCCGATGCTCACCTTGCAGAGCCTGCGCGGTCTGGAGCCCCTGATCCGGGAGCGAGCCATCACCGTTCTCGACTCGCTGCCGGAGGGGGAGACCTTCGATTGGGTCGACACCGTGTCGGTGGAGCTCACCACTCTGATGCTCGCCACGCTCTTCGACTTCCCGCTCGAGGATCGACGCAAGCTCACCCGCTGGTCGGACGTGGTGACCACCATCCCCGAGCCAGGCGGAATCGTCGAGAGCGGTCAGCAGCGCTGGGCCGAGTTGGGGGAGTGCCTGGCCTATTTCGAGCGTCTGTATGACCAGAAGCGCGAGGACCCCGGCCATGACCTCGTGTCGATGCTCGTGCACGGCGAGGCCACCGGCAGCCGGCCGATGGCGGAGCACCTCGGCAACATCCTGCTCTTGATCGTGGGAGGCAACGACACCACCCGCAACACCATGTCCGGAAGCGTGTTCGGTCTCAACCAGTACCCCGCGCAGTACGACAAGCTGAACTCGAACCCTGACCTCGTGGCTCAGATGGTCCCGGAGATTCTGCGGTGGCAGACGCCCCTCAACTACATGCGCCGCACCGCCACCCGCGACTGCGAGGTCGGCGGCAAGCAGATCTCCGCAGGCGACCAGGTGCTGATGTGGTACGTGTCGGGCAACCGCGACCGTGAGGTGTGGGGGGACGACGCAGACGACCTCGACATCGAGCGGGCGGACACGCACAAGCACCTCTCGTTCGGCTACGGCGTTCACTACTGCGTGGGGTCGCGTCTCGCAGAGCTACAGCTGAAGATCCTCTGGGACGAGATCCTTCCCCGGTTCGAGAGGATCGAGTTGGTGGGCGAGCCGGAGCGGACCTTCTCGTCGTTCATTCACGGCTACACCAAGCTGCCCGTGCAGATCACCCGGCGGTAGCGGGCTCAGAGCTCCACGACCTGGGCACCCGGTCCAGGCGTCACCGGCCAGAGAACCGGCTCGCGTCCCGTCGCGGCCGTGTACCTGGAAGACACTGCGCGCTCGAACTCCGCAGCGCGGGACGCCTCGACGAGGGCGACCGCGCAACCGGCAAACCCGCCACCGGTC
>CAYUBX010000225.1:0-5858 GCA_964443165.1 uncultured Acidimicrobiales bacterium | reverse complement strand
CTCGGAGGGATCGTGACCACCTGGCTGACCCGCGTGGTGCGACCCGATCGCCCCGTTCTGCCCACCGCGGCAGCATCGTGCGCGATCTTCGGCGTCACGTTCGCAGGGCAGTACGCAGGGATCGCCGCGCTCGTTCTCTGAACGGGTCTCCGCGCGACTCCCGCCTTCACCGGGGACGCATCGGTGGGTGTGTCACGAAACGCCAAGCATCCCCCCCTTCGTAGTCGTCCGTCGGTACGTTTAGCCACGGCCGCGGAGCCTGCGTCCGGAGGTCTTTCAGCTTGGCTGTCACCGTTCAGCGAAACGTCGACGACGCTCTACGAGCACGCTTGCTCGAGCTCTACCGCGACGCCTTCGAACCGCTGCGGTCCCTCACCGCGACCAAACAGACCCTGGCCACGTCGGAGTTCTCGGCGCTGCTGGATTTCGACGCGACGACGATCTTCTTGTCGGAGATCGGCGATCGGGTCAGCGGTTTCGCGCTCGCGGTGTCGGACCTCAAGCTGATCCCGTGGATCAACCCCGAGTACTTCGCCGAGCGATTTCCCGAGCATTACGCCACCGGCCGGCTCCTGTACATCCCGTGCTTTCTCGTGGATCCCATCCACCAGAAGGGCACGACGTTCATGGCGATCACGAGGGAGCTGGCCCGCTACTACGGCGCGCTCGACTCGGTTCTGGCGATGGACTGCTGCCAGTACAACGTCGACGTGGAGCAGTTCCCCTCGATCCTGGGCGCCGTGTCGGAGCGGTTCACACCCACGACCACTCACGAACTGGATCGCCAGACCTTCTGGGCGTTCGAGCTCGGCGACGGCTGACCCCGCGAGCGCGGGCGTCCGGGTGTACGGGTGTACGGGGTCGTCGGGTTTCACAGGCCGACTTGCACAAGCGCCCGTCGTTGGCTGAGATATCACCTGCGGAACGGGCGGGGCTGGTTCGTACCGTGAGGACGACATGTCGCACACGACCGACTCCGGGGTCTTCGACCCCACGTCGGCCACAGGACGCACGACCTTCTCCATCGACATCCGCACGGGTGTCGGTCGAGGGCCGACGGAACTCGCCGCGTTCGACGCCGCCCTACGGGACGCGAACATCGCGAACTTCAACCTCGTCTATCTGAGTTCGGTGATCCCGGCAGCCACAGAGATCGAGGTCCTCTCCGATGCCTCCACCCACCGCCCTCCAGGCGAGTGGGGCGACCGGCTGTACGTCGTGATGGCCCAACAGCGGACCAGCGCGATCGGCCAGACCGTCAGCGCAGGCATCGGCTGGGTCCAGGACGAGGAAACGGGCCAGGGACTGTTCGTCGAACACCAGGGCCGAGAGGAATGGAAGGTCCGCCAAGACATCCAGCTCAGCCTGGACTCCATGGTCGAGGGTCGGGCGGAGACGTTCGGGCCGATGATGACCCGCGTCCAGTCCGCACGCTGCACCGATGGAACCCCGACGTGCGCTCTCGTCGTTGCGGTGTACGAGTCGCAGGGCTGGCTCCGCAACTGACACGCGCCCTCTGAAAAAGGGCGGTCGACTCGGGTTCTTGTCCGGCCCGAAACCTCAGGAAGGCGGACTGCTTCACCGATGGAGAGACGATGCGTCGCGCCGCGTGGTCTTTCCTCGTTGTTGGACTCGGTGTCCTCGCTCTCGCTGCTGCTGCCGGGACGGAGGCGCGCGAGAGTGCTTTCACCCTGCTCGGGTTGGCAGCGATCGCTGCGACGATCGTGGGTGTCCGCCGTCATCGCCCGAGTAACTCCACTCCGTGGTACCTGATCAGCGCCGGTGTTCTTGCCTTCGTCGTCGGAGGCATCGCACGGGCCGCGCACGGCTCGATGCTCGGCGTCGACAACCCGTTCCCGTCGCCCGCTGACATCTTCACCGCCTCGGCCTACGTCTTCATCGTGCTCGGCCTCCGCGCACTGCTGCGATCGAGGTCCCTGCGCGCCGATGTCACCACCACGCTCGACGCATTCCTGATCGCCGGTGGTGTCGGCACGATCATATGGATCTACCTGATGGGTCCGTACATGGCGGAGTCGGCCCCGATCGCCGAACGGCTCCTCAACGCCATGTACTCCGGCTTCGACGTGCTGCTGTTGGCAATGATCGCCAGAGTGGCGCTCACGCCCGGCAACCGACCCACCGCCTACAAGCTCCTGGCGGTCGGCGGAACGGGCGCCCTCGTGGCCGACGTGCTCGTCATCATGAACACCGCGAGCCTCCTCGCAGCGGACTTCCTCCCCACGGCCGGTGCGCTGCCCTACGTGCTTCTCGGTGCCGCCGCACTGCACCCATCCATGACCGAGGTGACCGATCGCTCCGCCGTCGCGGTCACCAGGCTCACGACCCGTCGACTCGGGGCGATGGCAGGCGCCGTGCTCCTCCCCCCGGTGATGCTGCTGGTCGAGGACATCCGCGGCGATGTGGCGGTTCTCCCTATCGTCGTGATCGCGTGGGCGGCCCTGACGGTCATCGGGGTCATCCGCCTCGGCGAGCTGATCTGGTCCAAGCAGCGACTCGTTGGGCGTCAGTCCATCCTTCTCGAGGCCGGTCAGGAGTTGGTGAGCGCGACCGGGGTCAGCGAGATCCACGACACGGTCGTCCGAACCGGTCTGCAACTCGCCGCCCACCTCGATCACGCCCGCGTCTCGTTCGCGACCGGACCACCAGACTCCCTGCTCGTCGTCGCCTCCGCGGGTCACCGATGCGACGAAGCGCTCGGCAGCCGGGTCACCGACGCGGCCTGGCGTCAAGAGATCCGCGCGGGCGGTGTCGGAGGCGAACCCATCGTGCTCGACGCGACCGACGCGCCCGACGTCGACGGAGCGGCACCTGTCGAGTGGCTCATCGTCGCGCCGATCGTGGCCCCGTCCCAAGAGTTGGGCTGCATCTTCGTCTCGGCCTTCAGCACCCCCGACGAGCTCGTGCTCGAAGGACTCGCGAGCCTCACGACCGATCTCGCTCTCGCCCTCGACGCGGCCGCCCTCACCGAAGAGATCCACCGTCAGAGGTCGCAGCGGCGATTCCAAGCTCTGGTCGAGAACAGCACCGACCTGGTGGTGGTCTTCGACACGGACACCACTCCGACGTTCGCCAGCCCGTCGGCTCATCGCAAGCTCCCGTTCGGTGAGACGACTCCCCCACTGGTCGAGATGATCGACTCCGCCGAAGTCGCGACCCTCCACACGCTCATCGACACCGCGCGCCACGCCCGTGGTGCCGTGGGGCCCGTCGAGCTCCGCTTCACCGACAACGAGGGCCAGCCGCTCTGGCTCGAGGTCGTGCTCACAGATCTCACCGACGAACCCGAGGTCGGCGGGATCGTGATGAACGCTCACGACCTCACCTCTCGCAAGGCGCTCGAAGAAAGCCTCCGCCATCAGGCCCTGCACGACAGCCTCACCGGTCTCGCCAACCGCTTCCTCTTCCAGCAGCGCGTCAACCACGCGATCGTGCGGCAGGCCAAGCTGCAGGACGTCGTCGGCGTGCTCTTCATCGACCTCGACGACTTCAAGACCGTGAACGACTCGCTCGGCCACGCTGTGGGCGACAAGCTCCTCAAGCTCGTCGCCGACCGTCTGACCAGCACGCTCCACAGTGCGGACACCGCGGCTCGCCTCGGCGGCGACGAGTTCGCCGTTCTGCTCGAGCACAGCGCGTCCAAGTCGGACGCGATCACCACCGCCGAGGACATCCTCAGCCGGCTCAACGAGCCCTTCATCGTCGACAGCCGGGTGATCGACACGGGCGCCACCATCGGTGTCTGTTTCGCCGACGACACCACCAACGATGCTGAGCTGGTCCTCCGCAACGCCGACGTGGCGATGTACGCCGCGAAGCACAGCCACAAGGGCTCGTACCGGGTGTTCGAGCAGGAGATGCACGCGACGATCTTCGAGCGCATGGAACTGCGCGCCGACCTGGCCTCCGCTCTCCGCCGCAACGAACTGTCGCTCGTCTACCAGCCGATCATCAGCCTCACCACCAAGCGGCTCGCCGGCTTCGAAGCCCTCATGCGGTGGCATCACCCCCAGCGCGGCCTGATCAGCCCCGCCGTGTTCATCCCGATTGCCGAGGAGAGCGGCCTGATCGGGGCCATGGGCGACTGGCTCGTCGTCGAAGCGACCCACCAGATGCGCGACTGGCAGCAACGGCACGACGCCGATGGCGAGCTCTTCATGAGCATCAACGCCTCGGTCGAGCAGTTGCAGCGGTCGGAGTTCGTGGAGCACGTCCGCCGGACGCTGCGAGACGCGGATCTGCGGCCGGACTGCCTCACGATCGAGCTGACCGAGTCGGTCCTCGCTGACAACCTCGACGACGTCACTCGCTATCTCCACGGCCTGAAAGACGTGGGCGTCGACCTCGCGATCGACGACTTCGGCACCGGCTACTCCTCGCTCGGCTATCTCCAGCAGATGCCGTTCGACAAACTCAAGGTGGACAAGAGCTTCATCGACCTGCTGGTCGATGGAGGCGACGACCGCCTCGTGTTGTCGATTATCGAGATGGCCCAGCGCCTCGAGCTCCCGGTCGTCGCCGAGGGCATCGAGCACGGATCACAAGCCGATCGGCTCGTCGACCTGGAGTGCGAGTTCGGCCAGGGCTACCACTTCGCCCGCCCGATGACGCCAGCCGATCTCGAAGAGCTCCTCACCCGCACGGCGCCTCACGACTTCCGCTTGGTCGACGCCCCGGCGATGATCGTTCCGGCGGGCGAGGATGCCTGCCAGGTCAGCGGCGCCGCACCCGCATCTTGATCGGCGTCGCGCCGAGATCGAACACCTCACGCAGCCGCCTCTCCAGATAGCGCAGATAGCTGGCGGGCAGTTCCTTGTTGGTGAACAGCGTGAACGTGGGCGGGTTGGCAGCACCTTGGGTGGCGTAGAGGACCCGAGCGCCATGCGGTCCGGGCTGGGCGGACTGGGCCAACTGGATCACCTCGTTGACCCGACGGGTGGGCACGCGCGTCTCGTAGGCCTCGATGGCGGCGTCGATCGCCGGGATCAGGCGATGGACGCCGCGTCCGGTGAGTGCGCTGATCCGCAGGACCGGTGACTCGCCGATGAAGTGGAGACGCTGGCCAAGCTGATACATCACCTCGTCCTTCTGCTCCTGATCCACCACCTCCCACTTGTTGAGCAGCACGACGATGGGGCAGCCAGCGGCGTCGACCCGCTCGGCCAGACGTTGATCCTGGCTGGTGACGCCTTCACCGGCGTCGATGACGATCAGCGCGACATCGGCGGCATCGATCGCTCGCAGAGCCCGCAGGTTGGAGTAGTACTCAGTGTCGTCATCGACCCGGGCCTTGCGGCGCATTCCTGCGGTGTCGACGAACCGCACCGGCCCGAGCTCGGTCTCCACGACCGTGTCGATGGAGTCGCGCGTGGTTCCAGGCATGTCGTGCACCACGCTGCGGTCGTCACCGATCATGCGGTTGAACAACGTCGACTTGCCCACGTTGGGTCGACCCACGATCGCGACGCCCGGAATGCCGTCATCGGGCGACTGCTCTCCGTCGTCGGGCTCCTCGCCGAAGCCATCGTCCCCAAAGTCGTCGTCGACCCGGTCGCGGAGCGACGCCGCGCCATGGCCCGACCCTGCGTCGGCCGGGAGTTCGTGAAGCAGGCGGTCCAGAAGGTCGCCCGTGTGCCGGCTGTGGAGTGCCGAGATCCCGATCGGCTCGCCGAGGCCGAGGGTCATGAACTCCCAGATGTCGTTGTCACGAGCCGAGCTGTCGACCTTGTTGACCACGACCACGACGGGCAGGTCGAGCCGTCGCAGCAGAGCAGCAACGCGGTCATCCTCCTCGGTGACGCCGGTGGTGGCGTCCACCACCATCAGCACCGCGTCGG
>CAYUBX010000224.1:430-5867 GCA_964443165.1 uncultured Acidimicrobiales bacterium | reverse complement strand
GTCGATCTGGTGGGTCGAGAATCCTCGTCCGACGCGATCGGCGCTGTGTTGGTGTTCGAGACGGCGGGCGTTGTCCAGCGTCGTGATGTGCTCGGTGGCCACCACGGCCGCTCGCAGGACGACACCCGGGTCCACATTGGCCTGGGACCCAACGAGGTGATGGAGCGGCTGACCGTCCACTGGCCGAGCGGCGTCCGCCAGGTCGTCGACGACATCGTTGCGGACCAGTACCTGGTCCTCGGTGAACCGTCCGCCGACACGCCATACGCCGACATCCGCCTGGACGACCTCCGTGTCGAGCCGGTTGCCCGGTCCGGCGATCGCCTCGAAGTGGAGGCCACCGCCGTGAACATCGGCACCCAGTCCGCAGAGAACGCTGCGATCGTGTTCGAGCTCCCCGACGGTTGGCGGGCCGTCGGCGTCCCTCCGGAGGTCACGACCGATGGGGCAACGGTGACCTGGCCGCTGCCCGCCGTGGCGCCGTCGCAGGAGGTCGTGGTCCGGCTGGCGATCGAGATCGTGTCGCCCTCGGGTCCCGGCGAGGTCGAGGTGGTACTCACCGGCGACTTCCCACGCAACGGCATGTCGGCCGCCGTGGTGACCGGAGACAGCGCGGAGCGTCGCTTCGGCGGAGCGTGGCTTCTCCTGGCGCTGATCGCGGGCGGCGCCGTCCTAGCCGCGTCGGCGTGGTTCGCACTCCGCCGCCGCTGACGCCGCCCGCGAGTCGCTACCCGGTCACCCGTAGCGCCACGGCGGGATCCACGCCGACGCCTGAAGATCCCCTGATCACCCTGACATCGACCCTGAGGATTCCCTCAGGGGGACCCGGTCAGATGCGGAGTGCCGGGTGGTTGGCGAACGCGTCGAGCGCAGCAGGATCGTCGATCGCCTCTGCGTTCTTCACGGGCCGCCCGTGGACGACCTCCCGGATGGCGAGCTCGACGAGCTTGCCGCTCCTGGTCCGCGGGATCATGGGAACCTGAGCGACGACCGCCGGTGTGTGGCGAGGCGATGCTCCCGTGCGGATCTGCTGCTTGATGCGGGCGGCGAGCTCGTCGTCGAGTTCGAGCCCGTCGCGCAACCGGACGAACAGCACCACGCGCGTGTCCGCGTCGACCTGCTGGCCGATCACCACCGATTCGAGCACCTCGTCGATGAGGTCGACCTGGCGGTAGATCTCGGCGGTTCCGATGCGTACCCCGCCCGGGTTGAGGGTGGCATCGCTTCGGCCCGAGATCACCATGCCACCGTTGTCCGTCCAGGAGGCGAAGTCGCCGTGGTGCCACAACCCGGGAATCTCGTCGAAGTACGCCGCCCTGTAGCGCTCGTCGCTCTCGTCGTCCCAGAAGCGCAGCGGCATGGATGGGAAGGCGTTGCGACAGACGAGCTCGCCCAGGCCGGGGGCGGGCACCGGATCACCCGTGCTGGATGCGACGTCGGCGTCGACGCCGAGCGCAGGCACCTGGATCTCGCCCGCGTGGACGGGACTCGTGGGGTCGCCGATGACGAAACACCCGCAGATGTCCGTGCCGCCGGAGAACGACGCGAGATGCACATCTCTCTTGACGTGTTCGTACACGTAGCGGAAGCCCTCCGGCGCGAGCGGCGACCCGGTCGATGCGAAGACCTCCACTGACCCCAGATCGTTCGTCTCCCGGGGGCGTAGGCCTTCCTTCTGGATTCCCTCGATGAACTTGGCGCTCACTCCGAGCAGGCGCGGTTGCAGTTCGTCCGCGATGTCGAAGAGTCGGCTGGGCGTCGGGTGAAAGGGCGACCCGTCGTAGAGGATCACGGTGACGCCAGAGGAGAGCCCCGCGACGAGCCAGTTCCACATCATCCAGCCCGTCGTCGTGAAGTAGATCATGCGATCACCCGGGCGGAGATCGCAGTGGAGTTGCTGTTCGGACCAGTGCTTGAGCAGCACGCCGCCGGCGCGGTGGAGGATGCACTTGGGCTTGCCGGTCGTTCCGCTGCTGTAGAGGACGTAGATCGGGTGATCGAACGGCAGTCGCTCGTAGCTGGGTTCGGTGGAGTCGCGGTGCGGCGCTGTCCAGTCCGCGTAGCTGACGGCGCCGGGGACCGCGGTCAGGTCGACGTCGAGGTCGCCGTACGGCACCACCACCGTCGTCGTGACCGACGGCAGGCCTGCTGCGATCTGGGCCACCTTGTCGCGGATGTCGTGCCGGGTGCCGCCGTAGTAGTAGCCGTCGGTGGCGACCAGCACGGTCGGTTCGATCTGGCCGAAGCGGTCGAGCACGCCGTCCGCTCCGAAATCGGGGCTCGTCGAGCTGTAGACCGCACCGAGAGCGGCTGCTGCGAGGAACACGACGATGGCCTCGGGGCCGTTGGGAAGCAGCGTCACCACGCGATCGCCCACTCCCACGCCGGAGTCGCGCAGAGCGCCCTGGGCGCGCGCGGCGGCGGCGCGCAGTTCGTCCCACGTCAGCTCGCGTTGGACGACGTCCTCGCCGCGAAAGATGACGGCCGGTTCGTCACCGGAGGTGCGGAGGTAGTTTTCGGCGAGGTTGAGGCGGGCCTCGGGAAACCAGGACAGGCCGGGGCCGACGGGACCACCGCCGTCGGTCCCGCCCAGATCGCCGACGCCTCCCGCCATCGCGAAGACCGCCCGCCAGTAGGCACCTGGTTCGCCGACGCTCCACGCGTGGAGATCGCGATACGAGTTGCCATCCAGGGAGATCGAGACCTCGTCGGCGAAACGCCACAGGTTGGTACGACGCCGAGCTTCCTCGGTCGGTGTCCACAGAGGGTCGCTCACCGGTGGCCTCGCCCTTCGCTCAGAACCAACGTTGCCGCCGCGGCGGTTCCCGATCGCGGATCTCGAGGGCACGGCGGCCCTTACGCAGTCCGAGCATCACCTCGGGGTTGGCCGCCCGGGCGCCGATCGGATCGTGGTGGATCACGGCGAGCATCGTGGCCCCCACGACGATCGCCGCCGCGGAGAACGGCCACCACACCGCGCCTTCGGTCAGGCAGTCGCGCTCGACCACGATCCACAGCGGGGCACAGTCCTCCGACGCTCCGTCGATCGTCGCAGTGTGCGGAAGCGCGAACGACAGCACACCGCCGAGCACGAGCATCGACGCGAACCACTCTTGAATCCGTTCGGATGCCCTGAGCGTGATGGTGGTGAGCGGGCTCCGCGGGGTCCAGTAGATCGCCTGGAGCGATGCGACGACGATGCCGAGACCGGCCACGTTGAGCGCGAGCCCGCTCGGGGAGCCGACGAGCTGCCAGTAGTCGATGGTGGCCATGACGACGCCGGCGGACACGCCGACGATCGACCCGCGACCCGCTCGTTCCCACCCGGGCAGGAGGTTGGACACCGCGGCGAGGACCAGGAGAACACCGAGGAAGCTGAAGGCGAGGAGCCAGAGGAAGCTGGCGGTGCGAGGTGACTGCGCCGTGTCGCCCGTGAGGATGTTGGCGAGGTAGTGCCCGCTGACGGTCAGCGGAAGGCTGGCCAGCACCGCCACGGCTAACGCCTGGGCGCGCACAGCGGGCCCAGTGCGGTGGGGCGACCGCACCTCGGCGATCGGCTGATCTCCTGCCATCGTCGGGAAACGCTAGCCGCCGTCGTTCTCGGGCAACAGCGGCGAACCGCTACTCGCCGCCGTAGTCGAGGATCCGCGTCGGGGTCAGATCGACCCGGGCGAAGGCACTCGCCGCGGAGCGCCACTCCTCGAGCGTGTTCGCCCGCGAGGCGTCGGTGAGGTCCCAGTAGCGCCCAGCCAACGCCTCGGCGACATCGAAGCCTCCGTCCCCGACGGTGGCCTCACCCTCGAACACCACCCAGTTCTCCGGCTCGTCGACCTCGTTGGCGACCAACACGCTGATCCGTGGGTCGCGGACCATGCGTCCCACCTTCGCGCTCGTCGCGCCGCAGAACATCGACAGTGTGATCCCGTCCCAGTCGAACCACACGGGGATCGTGATCGGCGAGCCGTCGGCACGGCGGGTGGTCAGCATTGCGTTGCGAGGTCGCGCGGCAAGCCACTCGTCACGAGCATGGTCGGCGTCTGTCATGGCGGAACACTATCGATGGAGGAGCGTGGATCTGGCCCCGCCGCGCCTCGTCTAGCGTCATTGGGAGCCACCGCGACCTGGGGGGACACGGGATGAGCGATACCGACGTTCGCTGGATCGAGGACGTGTGGGACGACCCGCGCACGCCGTTCTGGACGCGTGCCAACGCTGGAGAGGTGCTGCCCGAACCGCCGAGCCCTGCGGGCTGGGATCTCGTGTTCGGCAACGGTGGCACGGTCGCCGGCTGGCGTGACTGCGCCATCGATCGGCTGGGGATCGAGGCTCACGAGTTCGGTGACGATCCCGATGGGTGCGGCTTCCTCGGGCTGATCGGCGGGTACGCCTACCTGAGCGCCACGTGGATCCGCGTGTGGGCCGAACGGACGCCAGGGATGACGGCGGCCGACATCGATGCCGCGTACTTCGGGGACCATCCCGATGTGCCGCCCTACGAACCCGAGCCGTGGCACGAGAACCCGCACACCACCGAGACGATGATCGGGTGGCTCGGGTGGGTGATGGGCGACATGGGCCAGTCCGAGCTCGAAGGCCAGCGCCTCGAGGCGCGGGAGCAGCGGGCCGAGCGACCTGATCTCTCGTCGCTGGGCGATCGCGAGTTGGTCGATCGAGCGTTGGCAATGCGGCCGCTCGAACGACAGCTGTTCGACATGCACATCAACCAGAGCGGCGCCGCGTCCATCGGACCGGGTGTGATCGGTGCTGTGTGCGCCGCTGTCGGCCGGCCGGATGCCGCGATGCGGATCTTGGCGGGGATCGGTGGTGTCGACTCGGCCGCTCCCTCGTTAGCGCTCTGGGATCTCTCGCGAACCGTGCGATCGGATCCGGCCGTCGGCGCGCTCTTCGATGCGGGACCCGATGGCCTTCACGACCGTCTCCGTGATGCGCCCGCGGCAGCGGACTTCCTGGCCGCGTTCGACGGGTTCCTGGCCGAGTTCGGCTCCCGAGGTCCCAACGAATGGGACATCCACGCCGACACCTGGGAGACCACGCCGGCTCTTCCCCTCGCGTTTGTCGAGCTGATGCGCGCCCAGGGGGACGATCAGTCGCCGCGGCTCGCCGCGGCCGAGCGCGAAGTCGAGCGGCAGAAGCTGACCGAGGAGATCGCCGCCGCGGTGATGGGCGACGAGGAGGCGCACGGACAGTTCCTGGCCGCCATCGCGAGCGCCAACACGTTCGTGCCGGGACGGGAACGCTCGAAGACGAACATTGTCCGGGTCATCCAAGAGACGCGCATGGCGGTGTGGGAGTTGGGGCGCCGGGCGGTGGAGCGTGGACACATCGAGAATGCCAAAGACATCTGCATGCTCTTCGAGGACGAGATGACCGCGTATGCGAACGATGGGCTCGAGGACGTGGCCGCTCTCGTCGCCGA
>CAYUBX010000224.1:0-420 GCA_964443165.1 uncultured Acidimicrobiales bacterium | reverse complement strand
CAGGAGGCCAGCCGCGGAAATTGCGCCGAGCGTCGCGCGCATGTCGCCGATCGCCACGCCCACCACGAGATGCTGATGAATCTCGAGCCACCGTTCATCATCGACGGCCGACGGCCTCCACACGACGAATGGGAGCGGTCTGGGGCTCGCGAGGTCGAATCGGCCGTGGCCGGCGAGACCATTCAAGGTGTGCCTGGATGCCCTGGCACCTATCGCGGGAGGGCGCGGATCGTGCTCGATCCGTCAGATCCCTTTGCCCTCGAACCGGGCGATGTTCTCGTGGCGCCCCACACCGATCCAGCGTGGACACCGCTGTTCGTTCCCGCCGGCGGTGTTGTGGTGGACGTGGGAGCTGCGCTGAGCCACGCCATCTTCGTGAGCCGCGAGCTCGGGATCCCATGCGTGGTGTCGGCCACGGAT
>CAYUBX010000223.1:0-5876 GCA_964443165.1 uncultured Acidimicrobiales bacterium | reverse complement strand
GACCTCACCCTCAGAGGTGGGTGGCGCCGTCGTGGGAGCAGTCGGGGGTGGAGTGGTCGTGGGAGCCGCCGTCGTGGACGTGTCCGCAACGGTGACGGGCGGCTCTGTGGTTGGAGGCGCAGTGGTCGTTGTCGGGGGCGGGGCGACGCACTGGAAGACGACAGACGGGTACACGCTGTCGGCGCTCGGCGCCACGCCGTGGTGAATGAACGTCAGCGAGGAGGCAGCAGCCAGATCCGCGACTCCCATGTCGTAGGTGGCCGTGGTCAGTTCGGTGGCCAGATCCGGAGTGATCGGCGAGGAGTATCCGTTGTCGAGCACGAAGTTCCAGCGCTCGTTGACCTGGTTCTCCTGGTGATTCGGCATGTGACCCGGATCGGCGCTCGTCATGATCAGCCGGTAGGTCCCAGCGGGCAGGCTGATCGCGATCGGGCCGATCGACACCGGACCCCGCGTGAGGAGCTCGATCCCGCCGTGGCCCACGCTCACGTCGGTGCACGACGCATCCTGAGCGGCCACGCTTCCGCCTGCGAGTGTCAGGCCCGTCGCGATGGTGACGACCGCCACCAAGCGAATCATCCGCGTCCTCATCCTCGCACCTCACCCTGCCATGAGGCCCAGACTGTCTGGTCTCGACCGCAAAGCCTAACCGCGCGTTGGAACGGCAAACCGTCAAGACGAGTCGCGGAGGGCGGTCATCGATCACAGTCCGAAGTCGACGCTGAAGGTCGCCCCTCCTCCGGGCGTCTCCGACACCTCGATGGTCCACCCGTGCTGATCGGCGATCCAGCCCGTCAGCGCCAACCCAAGACCGTGGCCAGGCGAGCTGGGACCGCTCGCGAACCTCTCGAACAGGGACGCTGCGACGGCGGGTGCAACGCCGGGTCCCCGATCGCTCACATGGAGCACACCCTGGCGAAGGGTGATCACCGCGGGTTGCTGCGCGGTGGCGTGCCCGTGGCGAATGGCGTTCTGGATCAGGTTCGAGATCACTCGCTCGGTGAGCCGCGGGTCGACGTCGATCGTGGTCTCGTCGACGTCGAACACGACTGCGTCCAGACCGTCCGCGACGGCCTCGACCAGCAGGTCCAGCCGGACCGGTTCGCGTTGAACCGGAAGGGCCCCCGCGTCCATGCGCGCCAGCGTGAGCAAGTCGTCCGTGACGTGACCCGCGCCATCGGCGAGTTCGGTGATTCGAACCAGCGCCTGCTCGGCGTCGCCACCTCCGCCGGCAGCGCGTTCTGCCGTCGCGCGGATCGCAGCGAGGGGCGTTCGCATCTCGTGAGCGGCGTCGGCGAGGAAGCGTTCTTGGCGCGAGACGGCGTCACGGGCCGGCCGGATAGCCCGCCCCGCAACCCACCATGCAGCGGCCGTCGAGATCGCGATCGTCAGCGTTCCGACGACGATGAGCCAGACCCGGAGTCCTGCGTGGGCGTCGTCGACGGGTCGACGATCCACGGCGACAAGAGCTGCACCGCGGACCACAACGCCGTCTCGTAGCGGAACGGTTCGGAACAGCTGATCCTCCGCCCATGCCGCGGTGAAACTCTCCGCTATCCCAGAGGTGATCGTCGCATCGAGGATCGCCAGCACCTCATCCTCCGCGACGTCGAGGCGACGGCTGGACCCGACGAGCTCGGTCTCCGCTAGGACGGCACCGTCCTGCCGCGCCCGTTCGATCACGTAGCGGCGCTGCGCCTCGCGGACGAGCTCGGCAGGTGGGTCGGCGATGACTTCGTCCAGGAGGGCTCTGCGGTCATCGACCCCGTAGCTGGCCTGCAGCTCTCGCCGTTGAACCGCCGGCAGCGAGTTGAGGACCTCCCCGAGACGGAGGGCCAGCTGACGCCGGGGCAGACCGGAGAAGGCCAGCACGTAGTCGGTCAGTCCTGGAAGCTCGTCTGCGGTCACGGGGACCCGAGCGGCCAGCACCACCGCGGATCCGGGGACGTCGACATCATCGGCTGCAACGACCAGTTCGCCGTCTGCAAAGCCCATCGCCTGCCCCACCGTCTCCGCCGCATGGAAGAGGCTCGTCGAGAGCTGCTCGTCTCGGAGGCGGCGATCGGCGGCCACGATGAAGACGACGAGAACGACCACCACAAGCGCCACGAGGCCTGCGATCAATGCCGTCAGCCGCCAGCGGAGCCGTCGAAAGGGCGCGTGGCTCGGCATCGCCGCCGACCTCCGGCCTGTGTCAGCCATCACCGACGCCGGAGGGCTCTTCCAACACGTACCCCGCCTTGGGAACCGTGCGAATGGGACTCGGCGCCCCCATCTTTCGGCGCAGGCTCGCGATGTGAACGTCGACAGTGTTGGACATCGGGTCGAAGTTCTCGTCCCAGCAGTGCTCCACGAGGTCGGCTCGGGACACGACGCAGTCGACCCGACTGGCGAGCAGAACGAGAATGCTGCGCTCCTTGGCAGTCAGCGGGACCAGCACACCGGCGCGGCGAACCTCGGCTCGAGATCTGTCGATCACGATGTCCGCCACGGCGACGGTGGCAGGTGCCGTGTCACCGCTCCGACGACACAGTGCGGTGACACGAGCCACCAACTCCGCCATCGCAAAGGGCTTCACGAGGTAGTCGTCGCCACCGGCTTCGAAGCCATCGACCCGATCGGCGACCGTGTCCCGGGCGGTCAGGAAGAGGACGGGAACAGTGTCGCCGTCACGACGGCGGGTAGCGACCACCTCCACCGCGTCGCCGCTCGGGAGGCCGCGATCAAACACGCAGCAGTCGTAGGCGTTGACGTCGAGATTGAACTCGGCGTCATCGAGATCGCCCACCGCGTCGACGGCGAAGCCTCGGGCGCGCAGCTCACCTTCGACAGCGTCGCGGATGTCGCGATCGTCCTCAACCAGCAGCACTCGCACCCACGCCTCCCGTCAGTCGTGCTTCCAGTGCATCAGGTTCCCGTCGGTTGTCGGGCGCGGTCTTTCAACGATCCCGTTCTCGGCACACCGCGACAAGACCGACGAGCGACCAGTCGTCGAGGTCGTCAGCGGTGACGGCCTCGGGCGCAGGAAAGTCGTCCAGATCTGGCCGCTCGCCATCTTGCGCCACCGTGTCGTCAATCGGCAGGTGGTCGATCACCACCGTGTCCGGGTCGATGTCGCGGCGTCCCGGGAGTTCGAGCTCGCCGGCCCGCCGCCTCTCCGAGGCCGCCGCTCGCGCGACGTCGCAGCTGATCGCCATGATCACGTCGCCCATCAACTCATCAGTCTGCGAGGCGGCCGTGTCGATCCCGGCACCACCGCCGATCAGTCCGACGACGATGGCCACCATCACCGCTGTGCGTCTCACACCAACACCTCCACTGGCTCGTTGGATTGGGCGACCACATCGGCGGGCACGCCGAGCACTCCCGCGCAGACTCCGGCGAGGTAGTCCCGGAAGTCGGTCGTGACAGGAAGATTCCCCACCCGATCGAGGGAGCCGAGGTCCGGCGGTTCGCCGTAGTGGCCGCCCTTCACCGTGGAACCCACGACGAATCCGGCAGAAGAGGTGCCGTGATCGGTGCCGCTTCCGTTGAAGGCGACGCGGCGACCGAACTCCGTCCACGTCATCACCACCACCCGATCACGGTTGACCCCGAGACGGGCGTGAAACGCAGCGATCGCCTCGTCGAGCGCCAGCAGGAGACCGGGATGCGACGCCATCTGGTTCGCATGAGTGTCGAAGCCGCCATGTCGAAGGTGGAAGACCGCTGTCGGGAGGCCGGCGTTGATCACGTCGGCAACGACCGAGAGATCCTGGGACAGGCCTCTGTCGGTCCGGCCGGGACGGGGTGGCTCGTCGTCTGGGCGGGCCGCATCAATCCGCTCACCGACCTCGCGGAGGGTGGCGTGGGCGTCGAGGACATCGGCAGCGAGGCCCATCTGCTCGGATGCGGAGAGAGACGTGAGGCCCGCCGCGAGGCCTGGGTTGGCATCCACGAACTCGGACGTCCAGGGAAGCGCAACACCCGATGGGAGGGTGAACGGCGTCCAGGAGTCTCCCTGGAGGGCCCGGCTGAACGAGCCTGCACACACGCCGGTCAGCGGATCGGCATCTGGCCCGTAGGCATGCTCGATCGCCCGCCCGAGGAATCCGCTGGTGAGCGACGCCCCGAGCGATCCGCTCTCCCAGACATCGCTGGCGGCAAAGTGGCTGAGGGAGCCGTCGGGAACCCCGACCCCGTGCACGATCGCCACCTCGGAGGCAGTCCAACGCTCCGCCAGGTACGGCATCGAGGCGAGAGCGAAGTCGCTGTCGAGCGGGGTGAGGTTCTCCACGGGGGCCGTGCCCGAGCCGCGAAGGGCTTCGTATCGGCTGTCGCCGATGGGGACGACGGTGTTGAGTCCGTCGTTTCCACCGTCGAGGTGGATCACGACGAGCACCGGATCGTGGGGCGACGGGCCAACTGGCGTTGGCTCCGGCACTCCGGCCTCGGGGAGAGGATCGGCGAGGTCGATCGCCGAATCACCCGCTTGGGAGTCCGGAGCGCCGCCGGATCCATCGACCGCCCTGCTCACCACGAAGGGAGCAGCGGTTGCGCTGCCAGCGACAGCGGCGACTTGCAGGAAGCGGCGTCGTGACACCGGGTGGGACGCGCTCATGTCAGGGTCACCTCCGGTGACGAAAAGATCACTGCGAATGCCGAGGCCACGGCCTCCGGACCGCGCCCGGTCGTCGCCGCGGCATCCGCTGCAGCTCGCACCGTGCCGTCCGACCAGGACACACGTCCGAGCTGTCGGAGGATCGACTCCGCCAGGTCGTCTGGCGCAAGCGAGCGAAGTTCGTTCGCCAGATCGCTGTCCGACGCGGCGATGACGGCGCCGAGTTCGACCCCGACCATCACCCGACCCGCGGTCTTGTCCGTGGTGAGCCAGCCCTCGTTGTGGGGCCAGCCGGCCACGTTGGGCGGAAGGCCCGGCATCTGCCCGAGCAGCCGCGACCACCCGAGAAGTCGCCGGGCCGCCCGACGTTCCTCCGGCGGTGCGTCCTGGACCGTCGTGCCGGTGAGGGCCGGGACCTCGATCTCGAAGTTCCTGAGGGTGCACACCAGACTCTCGACGGGCTGGACAACGAGCCCGGTGAGCACCCCCTCGCTGTAGAACTCCTCGCAGGTGAGGAGTGCCGTCAGCAGATCGCCGAGGTCGAGCCGCCGGGCGAACTCGGCCGCGAGATGTTCCAGCGTGGCATCGGTGGGCACCGTGCCCGCGTAGCGAAACCAGAGGCGACCCGCGACGTAGCGATGGCACGCCGGCAGCGACACGATCGCATCGATGACGTCGCGCCCGGTCAGCGCACCCGACACGCCGAGGACGGTCTTGGTGCCGTAGTCGTGGAGCTCTGGTTTGAGTTGCGTGCCGATCGGACGGCGCCGGGCGTTGGCGGCGTAGCGCAGGCCGTATCCGGTGAAGGCGCGCGCTGCCTCGCTGACGTCGCTCTGGGTGTAGCCGCCATCGACGCCGAGGGAGAACAGCTCCATCAGCTCGCGGGCGTAGTTCTCGTTGGGCCGACCGACCACCGACGTGTGCAGGTCGAGCCAGACGTTCATCGCTGCGTCGTGGGACATCGACTCGAGGAGGTCGTCGAACCGCCCGAGGCCGTGACGGCGCAACGTCACCAGTTGGTCTCGGAGGAGGGAGGGAAAGCGGACCTTGGTGAGAGCGGTGGCGAAATGACCGTGCCAGAACCAGGCCAATCGTTCGATGCCGGCGGTCGGCGACGTGGTAGCGAGCCGGTACCACCAGGCCATGAAGTCAGGAGGTTCGTATCCGTCGAGGCCGACGTCTCGGAACGCGTCACCGGCCGGTGGGGCCGCGTCGACGTCGAGCAGCGCAGCGATCGTGGCGTCGATCCCGTCGGTCACCCCGGCGGCGATTTCAT
>CAYUBX010000222.1:0-5884 GCA_964443165.1 uncultured Acidimicrobiales bacterium | reverse complement strand
CCGCGCAAGCAGGGCAAGCGGCGCTGACGCGCTCGCCGTGATCCGATGAGCCGCTCGTTCACGCCATCGGATCTCGAGCGGCTGGTCCGCCCGATCGACGACTTTCCCGAGCCGGGCATCGTCTTTCGCGACATCACCCCGTTGCTCGCCGAGCCCGATGCGCTCGGCGCGGCGTCTGCGGCGATGGCCGCCGATCACCACGGAGCCGGGGTGTCCAAGGTGGTGGGGATCGAGTCACGGGGTTTCCTGTTCGGGCCGCAGATCGCCGGCGAGCTCGGCGCGGGATTCGTCCCGGCCCGCAAGCCGGGCAAACTGCCGAGCGACACCGTGTCGGTCAGCTACGGCCTCGAGTACGGGTCGGACTCCTTGGAGCTTCACGTCGACTCGATCGGTCCGGGCGACCGAGTGCTCATCGTCGACGACGTCTTGGCCACAGGCGGCACCGCAGCAGCTGCGATCGAGCTGGTCGAGGGCCTCGGCGCTGTCGTGGCTGCCGTCTCGGTTCTGATCGAGCTGCAGTTTCTTGACGGCCGTGCTCGTCTCGGCGGCCGTTCGGTCACAACGGTGGTGCAGTATGGGTGACGTGATCGCGCATCGTTCGAGGCGAAGGGACGTGGGCTGATGGCCACCGTCTCGCGCGTTCTTCCCTGGCGGCGGTCATCCGCGCCGGGCGCCGTCCCGGTGCAGCCGGTGGGGGCGCGCTCCCGCGCCGGCTGGCCCCGCCTCGACTCGTCGCTCATCCTCACGGCCTACGAGACAGCGCACGAGGCACACGACGGTCAGCGCCGCAAGTCCGGCGAGGCGTACATCATGCATCCCGTTGCCGTCGCGTCGGTGGTCGCGGAGATGGGGCTCGACGACGTGTCGATCGCAGCTGCGCTGCTGCACGATGCGGTCGAGGACACCGGTGTCGAGCTCGCGGACCTGCGTCAGGACTTCGGCGACGACGTCGCGGCGATCGTCGATGGCGTGACCAAGCTCGACCGGGTCACCTTCGAATCGAAGGAGGCGCAGCAGGCCGCGACCCTCCGCAAGATGCTGGTGGCGATGGCACGCGACATGCGCGTGCTGCTGATCAAGCTCGCCGACCGCCTCCACAACATGCGCACGATCGGGGCGCTCCGCGTTCCCAAGCAGGAGTCCGTCGCCAGGGAGACGCTCGACATCTACGCGCCGCTCGCCCACCGCCTCGGCATGCAGGAGGTGCGCAACGAACTCGAAGATCTCGCGTTCGCCGCCCTGTACCCCAAGCGGTACGCCGAGATCGATCGGTTGCTCGCCGAGCGGAGCCCCGCGCAGGACGTCTACGTGGATCGTCTCCTCGCCGAGGTGCGCGATCAACTGACCTCCATGGGGATCGACGCCACCGTGACCGGGCGAGCCAAGCACCACTGGAGTGTCTACGAGAAGATGGTCGTGAAGGGCCGGTCCTTCGACGAGATCTTCGACCTCGTGGGTATCCGGGTCATCGTCCCCACGATTCGCGATGCGTACGCCGCGCTCGGATCGATCCACGCCACCTGGAAGCCGGTGGCGGGTCGGTTCAAGGACTACATCGCGATGCCCAAGTTCAACCTCTACCAGTCGCTTCACACGACCGTGATCGGTCCCGACGCGACGAGCGTGGAGGTGCAGATCCGCACCGAGGAGATGCATCGGCGCGCGGAGTACGGCGTTGCTGCGCACTGGCGCTACAAGGAGGCCTCCGAGACATCGGGTGCCGACATGCCGTGGCTGTCGCGCATCGTCGACTGGCAGGCCGAGACCGATGACCCCGAGGAGTTCATGCGAGCCCTCAAGGTCGACCTCGACCAGGATGAGGTGTACGTCTTCACCCCCAAGGGCGATGTGGTGACGCTGGCCAGCGAGGCGACGCCGATCGACTTCGCATACGCGATCCACACCGACATCGGCAACGCGACGATCGGCGCCAAGATCGACGGCCGCCTCGTTCCCCTCGACCGGGAGCTCCAGTCGGGCGACACGGTGGAGATCTTTACGTCCAAGGTCGACACCGCGGGGCCCTCTCGCGACTGGCTCGACATCGCGACGACGCCCAAGGCACTCAACCGGATCCGGCAATGGTTCAACCGATCCGAGCGTGAAGAGTTCGTCGACACCGGCCGCGACCAGGTGCTCGACGCCCTCCGCCAGCAGGGCCTTCGAGCCCAGCTGTTGATCGCGAGCGACGAACTCACCCAGGTCGCAGAGCAGCTGAACCGGTCTGACACCGAAGCCCTCTTCGAGGCGGTCGGCAAGGGCGACCTGCCGTCGCGGACCGTCGCTCAACGCATGGTCAGCGTCCTCAGCAGCGACGACCGGGATCAACAGCTGCCGGCACGGCCGCCTCAGCGTCGTTCCACCAAGCGTCGGCGTACCGCAGGCGTACACGTCGAGGGTCTCGACGACTCGCTTGTCCGGCTGGCCCGCTGCTGCAACCCGGTGCGTGGCGACGAGATCATCGGTTTCGTCACGAGGGGCCGCGGCATCTCCGTTCACCGTGATGACTGCAACAACGCGGTCGAGCTCCTGGCGACCTCCGCCGCTCGGCAGGTCGAGGTCGACTGGGACAGCTCGTACAGCGGCGCCTTCCTCGTCTCGGTGGAGGTCCGTGGGCTCGACCGCAACCGCCTCCTCCTCGACACCGTGCAGGTGCTCTCCGAGCACCACCTCAGCATCGTCTCGTGCCAGTCGTTCATCGGCGAGGACCAGGTGTCTGTGATGCAGTTCGACGTGGAGCTCGGCGACCCGGTTCTGCTCGAACCGCTCCTCGCCGCGGTGCGCGACATCCCGGGGGTGTTCGACGCCTACCGGGTCGTGGCCGGGGCGCCGCGCGTCGACACCTGAGCCGGGCGTCGACGCCGCAATCGGTTCGAGGACCTGACGCGGCGAACGCCTACCATGGGGCGGTCGTCAGCGGGTCCCTCTCCCATCACCCGCGACGTCTCAGCCCATGTCAAAGAAGGTCAACAGCTTTCGCACGCCCATCGGGACGCGCGACCTCCTCCCGCCCGACTCCGCGCGCTGGGAAGCCGTGGTGGAGGTCTTCGGCCGCACTGCGGCGCGCTCGGGTTTCGGGCTGCTCAACACGCCGCTGTTCGAGGACATCGGTGTCTTCTCGCGGGTCGGTGAGGGCACCGACGTGGTCCGCAAGGAGATGTACGAGTTCAGCGATCGCAGCGACCGCCGCCTCGCTCTGCGTCCCGAGGGAACCGCGTCGGTGTGCCGAGCCTTCGTTCAGCACCGGCCCCCCGTCCCGTGGAAGGTCTGGTACCAGGGTCCGTTCTTCCGGTACGAAGCGCCGCAGGCCGGACGCTATCGCCAGTTCCATCAGGTCGGTGTCGAGGTGCTCGGTACCGCGGACCCCGATGTCGATGTCGAGGTGATCGCGCTCGGCTGGGACGTGCTCCGCGCGGTCGGCCTCAAGCGGGTTCTGCTCCTCGTCAACTCCATGGGCGACCCCGACACTCGCCGAACGTACGGCGCCGCGCTTCGCGAGCACCTCCTGGCCAACCTCGACGACATCGACGCGGAGGACCGCGAGAAGGTGGAGCTCCACCCGCTTCGGGTTCTCGACAGCAAGAGGGCTGGAACGAGGGCGGTGACGTCCGAGGCGCCCCAGCTCGCCGAGTTCTTGAGCCCGGCTGCGGTCGCGCACTTCGATCGAGTGCAGGACGGACTCGGCTCCCTCGGCATCCCGTTTGCGATCGAGCCCCGGCTCGTGCGAGGGCTGGACTACTACACGCACACCACGTTCGAGTTCCAGAGCTCGGCTCTCGAAGCCGCCCAGCACACCGTGTGCGGTGGCGGCCGGTACGACGGACTCGTCGAGGAGCTCGGCGGCCCGGCCACCCCCGGGATCGGTTTCGGGATGGGGATCGAACGACTCCTGCTCGCCTGCGACGCCGAGGAGACGTTCCCCACACCCACCACCGAGCCGCGCGTGTGGGTCGTGGACGTTGCCGACGGTCGCAGCGCACGCGATCTCACCCACGTCCTGCGCGATGCGGGCATCCACGCCGATCGGTCATTCGACGGCCGCTCCATGCGGAGCCAGATGCGCAGCGCAGACCGCTCGGGAGCCCAGATTGCGCTCATCATCGGCGAGCAGGAGCTGGCCGAGAAGCAGGTCGCTGTGCGCCGCCTGCGCGACGACGATGCCGCGCAGGTGACGATCCCGCGTGACAACGTGGTCGACGAGGTCCGCCGGCTCCTCGACATCGATTCCTGACAGCTCTCCCATTCGGAGCGAAACACCCAATGACCAAACGAACCGATTACTGCGGCCGCCTCCGCCGCGACGACATCGGCCGCACCGTGACCGTGTGCGGCTGGGTGGCCAGGCGACGCGAGCACGGTGAGCACCTGGCCTTCGTCGATCTGCGCGACCGCACGGGCGTCGTGCAGTGCGTCGTCGATCACGCTCACGACCTCCGCAACGAGTACGTGCTGGCCATCACCGGCGTGGTGCGTGAACGGCCCGCAGACACCGTCAACGACGCGCTGGACACCGGCGACATCGAGATCGGCGACGCCACGGTCGAGATCCTCGCCGCGGCCGAGCCGCCGCCATTCCAGATCGACGGGCGGGTCGATGTTGACGAGACGATCCGCATCCGTCACCGGTACCTCGACCTGCGGTCGGTTCGCATGCAGCAAAACCTCCGGACTCGGGCCAAGGTCAACTCGGCGATCCGCAGCGCCATGGAGGCCCAGGAGTTTGCCGAGGTGGAGACGCCGATGCTGATCGCGTCGACCCCTGAAGGCGCCCGCGACTTCGTGGTGCCGAGCCGGCTGCACCCCGGAAGCTTCTACGCGCTCCCGCAGAGCCCACAGATCTTCGAGCAGCTGTGCATGGTCGGCGGGGTCGACCGCTACTACCAGATCGCCCGCTGCCTGCGCGACGAGGACCTGCGCGCCGACCGGCAGTTCGAATTCACCCAGCTCGACATGGAGATGAGCTTCGTCGACGGCGACGATGTTCGTGCCGTGGTGTCCGAAGCCGTCGCCGCCGCGGCGGAGACCGTCACGGGCGAGCGTCCGGACTCCTTCCCGGAGATCACGTGGCACGAGGCGATGAACCGCTACGGGTCCGACAAGCCCGACGTGCGTTTCGGCCTGGAGCTCGCCGACCTCACCGACGTGTTCGCAGAGACGGATTTCAACGCGTTCAAGGCGTCGTGCATCAAGGGCATCTGCGTTCCCGGCGGCGGAGACACCGGGCGCAACAAGCTCGATCAGCTCACCGACAAGGCCAAGGGCTGGGGTGCCAAGGGCCTCGTCTGGATGAAGGTGGAGGCCGACGGGCAGGTCAACTCCCCGGTCGCCAAGTTCATGTCGGAGGCCGAGATCGCCGGCGTTCTCGAGCGGCTCGGGGCCGGCGAGGGCGACATCTGCTACATCGTCGCCGACGACTGGCGGCGCACCGTTCACGTGCTCGGCTTGCTCCGGCTCGAACTGGGACGGCCCCCGGTCAACGAGGGCGGATTCCACTTTCTGTGGGTCGTCGACTTCCCGCTCTTCGAAGACATCGACGATGCCGCGAACCCCGTCCCGGCCCACCATCCGTTCACGATGCCGCACGAGGACGACCTCGAACTGCTCGGCGAGGCCTCGGGTCATCCGCAGCGCCTGCTCGACGTGCGGAGTCAGGCCTACGACCTGGTCCTCAACGGGTGGGAGCTGGGGTCGGGCAGCGTCCGTATCCACCGCCGCGACGTCCAGCAGCAGATCTTCGACCTTCTGGGGATCGGCGAGGAGGAGGCGCAGCTCAAGTTCGGGTTCCTCATGGACGCGTTCCGGTACGGCGCCCCGCCGCACGCCGGATTCGCCTTCGGCATCGACCGCCTGGCGGCCCTCCTGTCCGGTGAGGAGAACATCCGCG
>CAYUBX010000221.1:0-5893 GCA_964443165.1 uncultured Acidimicrobiales bacterium | reverse complement strand
CACGGCCCTCCACGTGAGCGGGGCGCTGGTGATCCTGAGCGCGGTCGTCTTCGCTATCGGTTCTCGCGGCGACGCTGCCGCGGGAACCGGGTCGGTCACGCGAGCCTGACAGACTCACCGGTCATGGCACACCGCGTCGGCATCATCGGGTTGGGGACCGTCGGGTCCCGGTTCGTCGAACAGTTCGCCCGGCACGAGGCATTCGACCACGTGGCCGCATGGGATCCCAACGCAGAGGCCTGCGACGCGCATGCGGCGTCCGTCAACATCGCGGCGGGGGCCGGTGACGTCGTCGATGCGGCCGATCTCATCTACATCGCGGTCCCACCGCTCCATCATCGCGAGTACGTCGAGGCGTGCCTCGCAGGCGACACGGCGATCTTCTGCGAGAAGCCGCTGGGCGTCGACGTCCCCGAGAGCCGGACCCTCGTGGCGGCCGTCGAGGCCAGCGGCCTGCCAGCCGGGGTCAACTTCGTCTTCAGCGGTGCGCCGTCGGCCCGTGGGCTCCAGGACATCGTCGAGCACGGCGAGCTGGGAGAGGTGGTCCGGGCGGATCTGCGGCTGCACTTCGCCGAATGGCCGCGGGCGTGGCACGCCAAAGCGCAGTGGCTGACATTGCGCGACCAGGGCGGTTGGATCCGTGAGGTGGTGTCGCATTTTCTATTCGTGGCCAACCGGGTTCTCGGACGCCTCGGTCTCGAGACCGCCGACGTGGTGTTCCCCGATGGGCCCGCCGGCGTCCTGAGCGAGACGTCGGCGACCGCGCGCTTCTCGTCGGCGCAGGGGGCGCCGCTCGTCATGCTCGGCACGAGCGAAGGAGTCGGGCCAGACGTCGTCGATCTCACGATCCGCGGGACGGGCGGGAGCGCACGAATCTGGGACTGGTACCACCTCCAACGAAGCAGTGGCACCGACTGGGACGAGCAGCTCGGAACCGACCGCGCCGTGCTCGGTGACGCGGCCTACGGCGCACAGCTCCACCAGCTGGACCTGATGATGCGCGGCGAAGCGCACACCATCGCCACCTTCGCCGAGGCGCTCGCTGTTCAAGAACTCGTCGAACAGTGCCTGACGTCGAACCCTACGGACTCATGACATTGCCCCTTGACGCGCAGTGCGGGACCGGCACGTCTCCGTCCCGGAGCATGGGGGATGCGTGTCGACGAGCTGGCTCAGACGGCACCGGATCGTCCCGGTAGGACAGGGGAAACGAGGACGAAGCATCCACCCGCTCCGACCTCCCCGGACGGTGACCTAGAGGCGCCGCAGTTCGGGGTGCCGCCATTGCCAGGCGAGCACGATGCAGATGCCCACGCCGACGCACGCCGTGACGGCCCATCGCGGGTCCGTCTGGCGAGCGATCACCCCCAGCGTGAAGTTGCCGAACGGCAGCGCGCCGATCGCCATCGACAGGGCCCCGAGAGCACGCCCGCACACAACGAGCGCCGACTGGGTGGTCCCGAACCCCGAACCACAGAACCCAGCGACGAACAACGCCGCGAGTGCAGCGGGATACCACCGCATCTGGCTGAACAGGATGAGAAAGCCCATGGCGCCGAGCACCCCGGCGATGTGCAGCGCACCGCGTCGAGCGGGTTGCACCCGCGCCACGAGAAGAGCACCGCACATGGTTCCCGCCCCGATGGCCGCGGCGAGGAGCCCGGTGAGGAACGGGCCCACGTCGAGCCGTTCGGCGAACACGGGCACGAGCGGCACGAACGCGTAATAGAAGAAGTTCATCAGGACGGTGAACACCAGGAACCGACGAAGTGTCGGGTGACCGCGGAGCATCGCGACCGAGGCACGCAGGTCCTCCCTCATCGCGGGCGCCTGACCTCGCTCCCCGAGCATCTGACCGCCGGCCAGCTGAAACGAGCGAGCCAGTGACATCAGGGCGACGAGGTAGGTCGCGCTGATCCCGACGTACACGCCCTCGACGCCGAGCAACTCGATCAGCGCGCCACCCGAGGCCGATCCGACCATCGAGCCGGCGTGGAGCGCGAAGGTCTCCATCGCCGCCGCGTTGGTCACGAGCGAGGCGCCGACCAACTCGAAGGCGAGCGACCGTCGGGTGGTCATGTCGAGCACGTTGCCGATGCCGATCAGAAAGACGAACACATAGGTCGCTGCCACAGGGATGATGTCGCCGCTGACCATCAGTGACATCACGAGGCTCAGCGGCGCAAGGGCGACGAGCGCGACCGCCACGAGGCGACGCCCGTCGAGACGGTCGGCCAGCGTTCCGACCGTCAAACCTCCGAGGAACATCGGCGCCGTGAACGCCGCGCCCACCAGCTGTACCCGCAGCGGATCGCCCGTCAGCTCGTTGACGTGGTAGCTGCTGGCGAACACCGCCATCCACCGCGCGACGTGCCAGACCCAGCCGGTGAACCAGAGCGCGCGATACCCGCGGACCACGAAGGCCGACGTCGGCGCCCTGGGCTCGCCGGCACTCATGTGCGCGGGAGGTCTCGCGATGAGCTCAGTAGATGCGGCTCGAGCCGTCGCCCGGCCCGCCCTCGCGTGCCGTCTTGAGGTCGCGGCCGCTTCCGGTTCCGATAGCCATCGCATCGCCGCTGATCGTCTGCATGCGGAAACCCTTCTCGCGACGATCGCCCGCGAGCGACGAGGTCGAGTGGATTCCCGGAACCACGTTGTGGGCCTGGCAGCGAGCGACAATGTGTTCGAGGACCTCTTTGTACTCGGCATTGTCGTCGGTGTAGCCGGGGCCGTAGCCATAGCTGATCGACAGATCAGCGGGGCCCACGTAGATCGCGTCGACTCCATCGAGCGAGAGGATGTCGTCGAGCGCCTCGACGGCGGCCCGCGTCTCGATCATCGGGATACAGGCCGTGATGTCGTTGGCTCGATCGAAGTAACCGGCACCCTCGCGACCGCCGATCATGATCGGACCGAAGCTGCGGGCGCCGAGCGGCGGGTACTTCACGGCGTTGATCGCAGCCTGCGCCTCCTCGACGGAGTTGCACATGGGGATGATCACGCCGCGGGCACCGGCGTCGACCATGCGACCGATGATCCCCGGTTCGTTCCAGGGCACACGCACGATGGGAGTGCCCTTCCCCTGCAGCTCGATCACCTGCAGCATCTGCAGCGCCGCCTGGTAGTCGGCCGCCCCGTGCTGCATGTCGACGCAGACGTAATCGAAGTCCATCCGCGAGACGATCTCGGCGGAGTGGGTCGAAGCCATGGACAGCCAGGTGCCGAGCGTCTCACCGCCCTCTGCCCAGGTATCCATCATCGTGTTCGGCATCGTGACCCCGTCTCGTCGTGGCTCGCGCCGCCAGTCCCCGGCGGCGGCCAGACATCGTAGGCCCGCCGAGTCAGATAGGTGCGATCTCGATGCTCGACCGACGATCGGAGTGAGGAGTCGCCGAGACGCTCAGCCTGCTCCACGTGCTGGTGCGGACCTCGCCCGTCACGATGTCGAGCGGGTTCAGGAGCTCGAGGCTCCCGGGGTGGCATGCCACCGCCTTCATCGCTGGGCTGAGTTCCCACGCGTCCTGGTCGCGAGCCGACATGTAGCGTGCCCACCTCATGGCTGCGTTTCTTGCGCTCCTCACCTCGGCGCTGTACGGCACCGGTGACTTCTTCGGGGGGCTGGCAACCAAGCGGAACAACGCCATCGCGGTCCTCCTGATCGTCCAGACGACCGGTATGACCGGGCTCGCGATCACGATGCCGCTCTACGGAGCCGACTTCGTCTGGCGCGACGTCGGCATCGGCGCGGCCGGCGGACTGGTCGGTCTCGTGGGTCTCGCGCTCTTGTACCGCGGTCTGGCCAGAGGGCCCATGTCGGTGGTGGCGCCGTTGACAGCGCTCACCTCGGCTCTCGTGCCCGTCCTGTGGGGGCTCGTCGACGGCGACCGCCCAGGGGTCGTGACGTCGATCGGGATCGCCATCGGTCTGATCGCGATCGTCGTGGTCAGTATGGAGCGAGACCGCAGCGACACGCCCGTGACGGCGAGGGTGGTGGTCGAGGCCCTGCTGGCCGGGGCGTCGTTCGGATCGTTCTTCTCGCTGTTGAGCGAGACGGCCGAGGACGGCGCACCATGGCCGATCCTCGGGGCTCGCGTCGTGTCTGTGAGCTTGCTGATCACCGTCGTGCTGGTGCGCAGGGTGCCGGTGAAGGTCGAGCACAATCGGTTGGTGATGGTGGCCGGCGGGTTGTGCGACACGTTCGCCAACGTCACCTTCCTGTTCGCGCTCGAGTACGGCTCCCTGGCACCGGTCGCGGTGCTGTCGAGCCTCTACCCGGCGGCCACGGTGCTGTGGGCGCGCCTGCTCCTGGGCGAGAAGCTCGACCGGCGACGCATCATCGGCCTCGCCGCCGCCTTGGTGGCAGTGGGTCTCATCGCGGGAGGGTGACCCCCGCAGGCGTCAGCCGGTGCGCCGGTCCTGCAACACGGGGAAGGTGGCCCGGGTCTCAGCAACCACCTTGGGATCGACGTCGACCACGAGCAGAGCTTCGCTCGACGCTCCGCTGGCGAGCACCTCACCCCAGGGGTCGACGATCATCGAGTCGCCGGAGTACGGCAGCCCGTCACCCTCGCCGACGCGGTTGACGCCGACGACGTACGCCTGGTTCTCGATCGCGCGCGCGTGCAGGAGCGCACGCCAATGCACGCGCCGCCGCTCTGGCCAGTTGGCCGGGATGACGAAGACGTCGGTGTCGCGGGCGGTCAACCAGAACTCGTCCGCGAAACGCAGGTCGTAACAGACAAAGAAGGTGCAGCTGACGCCGTCGATGTCGACGGTGAGGAACTCGGTTCCTGCGCCGTAGTTGTCCGGCTCCGTCGAGTACGTGAACGGGTGGATCTTCTTGTAGCGGTGAAGCTGCCCGGCTGGTCCCGCCAAGGTCAGGGTGTTGTAGGCCTCACCGTCCTCCCACCTGGTGGGGATCGAGCCGCACAGCCAGATCCCATGGCGGGCGGCCTCACCGACGACGAACTGGCAGCTCGGGCCGTCGAGCGGCTCGGCCATCTCCGCAGAGTTCATCGTGAAGCCGGTCGAGAACATCTCGGTGATCACGACGAGACGTCCACCTGCGCCAACCGCCCGTTCGATCTGCGGGCGGAGCCGTTCGAAGTTGGCGTCCGGCTGTTCCCACACGATGTCGTGCTGAACGGCCGCAATGCGGAGCGTCATGCGGACAACGCCTGGAGTCGGTCGACGGCCTCGTCGAGCACCTCGAACCGCTTGCAGAAGGTGAAACGAACGAGATGCCGACCCTCGTGCTTGTTGTCGTAAAAGACGACGTTGGGTACCGCGACGACACCGCAGCGTTCGGGCAACGACCAGCAGAATTCGAGGCCGTCGTCGGTGCCGAAGACCCGGATGTCCGTGGTGATGAAGTAGGTGCCGGCGGGGTCGAAGACCTCGAAGCCCGCGCTTCGCAGGCCTGCTGCCAGGTGATCGCGCTTGGCCTGCAGGTCGGCGCGGAATTCGTCGTAGTAGTCGTCTCCGAGCCGCAGCCCCGCGGCGATCGCGTGCTGGAATGGCCCCCCGGACACGTAGGTGAGGAACTGCTTGGCGGTCCGGACTGCGGTCATCAGCTCCGGCGTCGCACAGACCCAGCCGATCTTCCAGCCGGTGAAGGAGAAGGTCTTGCCACCCGAGGAGATGGTGACGGTGCGCTCCCGCATCCCTGGCAGCGACGCGATCGGGATGTGCTCGCCATCGAACACGAGGTGCTCGTAGACCTCGTCGGTCACGACAAGCAGATCCTTTTCCACCGCGACCTTGGCGATGAACTCGAGCTCCGACCGGCTGAAGACCTTTCCGGTGGGGTTGTGCGGCGTGTTGAGGAGGATGAGCCGGGTCTTGGGCGTGATCTGCCGGAGGAACTCCTCCTCTTCGAAGCCGTAGTCAGGTG
>CAYUBX010000220.1:0-5902 GCA_964443165.1 uncultured Acidimicrobiales bacterium | reverse complement strand
CAGTCCTCACGATCGCGAACGGGCGGACTCGCCCTATTGGGCGCGGCTCCCATTCGCAATAACTCAAAGGACGTACGTCAGAGACCCGGTGGGCGGGCGTCGAATCCGATCACATCCTCCAAGCAGGCCATCGCGGCGAGCACGTCGCCCTCGCGATGATGCCGTCCGATGACCTGCAGGCCGATCGGTGTCCCGACCGGTGTCAGGCCTGCGCACACGGTGCCGGCGGGATGGCGGGTCATGTTGATGCCGTATGTGAAGCGCACCCATCCGACGGCCGCCTCCCCGTTGACGGTTCCGTCCTCGCCGAGGCGCGGCGCCTGGCCCGCGTTGGTGGGACTGAGAACCAGCGGTGCCTGGTCCAGGGCGTCCTCCACCAGCCAGTTGAGGCGATAGCACGCGTCCTGGGCGCGCGCGTACTGCTCACCGGTGATCCCGGCGCCCATCTCGATCTGCGGCTGGATGGTCTCCGAGAGCTGATCCCAGCCCTCGGTCCCGAGCAGGTGCCCCTGCGCCTTGAAGCGTGACACGGCCCACAGCACGATCCACTCCCCCACCGGGTCGGCGGGGAAGATCTCGTCGAGGTGAATCACCTGGGTGCCCGCCGCTTCGAGCGCGTCCACCGCGGCCTGACAGCCGGCGAGGATCTCCGTGTCGACATCCGCGAAGCCGAACGTGGGCGACCAGATCACCGCCGCCGGCAGCTCGCGTTGACGCACTGCGTCCGCCCAGCTCTCACCGGGGTGCGGGAGACTCAACGGGTCGCGCCCATCGTGGCCGACAACCGCGTTGAGAGCGACGGCCGAATCCATCGCGGTGCGTCCCATCGGTCCGTTGGTCGACAGGAGACCCGAACCCGGCATGGCCTGCCCGGAGATGGGAACGCGGGCGGTTGAGGTCTTCAACCCGGACAGGCCGCAGAGCGACGCCGGGATGCGGATCGAACCACCACCGTCCGAGCCCGTTCCGAGCGGAACCATTCCCGAGGCGATCGCCGCCCCGGTCCCGCCGGACGAGCCACCGGGTGAGTGATCGGCAGACCACGGGTTGACCGTCTGTCCGAAGGGGACATTGTCCGTCGCACCCTTGTGGCCGTACTCGGGCGTGTTGGTCTTGCCCATGATCACCGCACCGGCTGCACGAAGCCGCGCGACGTGCACGCAGTCGGCCGCGGCCGGAGAGTCTCCGACATGGAGAGCCGAACCGAAGCTGGTGACGAACCCCTCCACCGCTTCGAGGTCCTTCACGCCGACGGGTACACCGGCGAGCGGGCCAAGGTCGTTCCCGGCAGCGCGGGCCGCGTCGAGAGCGTCGGCCTGTTCGAGCGCGCGCTCGCCATCCCATGCAACGAAGGCGTTCAGCGTGGGGTTGAGCGCCTCGATCCTCGAGATCGCGTGCTCGGTGACCTCACGCGCCGACTGCTCTCCGCTGCGAACCCTCTGAGCGATATCGGCGACGGAATCGTCGAGAAAGTCCATCTCAGCCCCCGAGCGTCTCGCGTTGCGACGCGTAGAAGTCGGCGATGGGACCGAATCGGGGCTCGTCACCGAACTCCGCCTTGGTCCGCTCGATCAACTCGTCCTCGTCGAGCGACGGGTCCCATGGCTTGCCCTGCGGCTGCGCGACATGGAACGGCGAGTCGCAGAAGATCTCGACCCCGTTCTCCTCAGGATCGTTGAAGTACACCGACCACGCGTTGCCGTGGCTGAGGGGGCCGATCCGGGTCGCGCGGCCGTCCCCCTCGAGTGCGGCGATGGTCGCCTTGACCGAGGCCAGGTCCGAGGTGCGGAACGCGAGGTGATTCACGCTGTTGGACGGCTTGGCCTCCTCGCGCACCGAGAGGAACGCGAGCTGATGATGGTGGTCGGCCACGGTCGACATGAAGAGGATCTCCGGCGATCCCTCGTCACCGATCGGCCCCCGATCGGTGACGGTGAACCCGAGAACGTTCGTGTAGAAGTCGACCATCTCCTCCATGTCGACGACGTAGACGACGGCGTGTGCGAATTCGAGTGCCATGCGCGGAGGGTAGCCCTTCCCTAGCCGACACAGGACCTGGGAGACTGGAGCCATGGTCGACATCGAGACAGCACCCGTGCCCGAGCAGCTCGACGGCGCCACCGTCCGGCCACTCGCAGCGGCGCTCGGCGCCGAGGTGACAGGCATCGACCTGCGCGGCGCAACGGCGCAGGTGACCGACGGCATCGGTGACCTGCTCCTGCGTCACAAGGTGCTCTTCTTTCCCGGCCAGAACCTCGACGTCGACGACCACGTTGCTCTCGCGCGCAACTTCGGCCCCCTCGAGGCGCACCCCAACCTCACCAACCCCAACCTCAAGCACCCGGAGATCTTCGAGCTCGCCGCGTCGGCGGGTGGGATCGCCGATGAGTGGCACACCGACCTCACCTTCATGGAGTCGCCGTCGGTGATGTCGGTTCTCAACATGGTCGCCTGCCCCGACGTGGGCGGAGACACCATGTGGACCAACCTCGCGTTGGCCTACAGCGAGCTGTCGCCTCCGATGAAGGAGCTCTGCGAGGGAATGACGGCGCTGCACGACGCCCACCCTCACGATCGCAGCGACTCGATGGCCATCCACCCGGTCGTTCGCGTCCACCCGCTGACGGGCGACAAAGTCCTCTACGTCAACGAACACTTCACCAGGCGCATCGTCGAGCTGAGCCACGAGGAGAGCGAGGCGCTGCTTCGCCTGCTGACCGGATGGGTGAAGCAGGCTCGCTTCACGGTTCGCTACCAGTGGACCGCCGGCACCATCGCGATGTGGGACAACCGGTGCACACAGCACTCCGTGCTCAACGACTTCGTGGGCGAACGGATCATCCAGCGCGCGACGGTGATGGGAGACATCCCCGAAGGCGTTGTGGCGCCTCGGTGGGAGCCCTATCGGCCGGCTCGGGGCGGCGCGATGACCCGCCACGATCGCCAGCTCCGCCGCTTCCTCAAGTCCGGCGGTGGGCCCGACCTCACCGGACCGGAGAGCTGACCTCCCGGTCGATCGGAGTCAGTAGCCGAGCTCGGTGGCCGCACGCTCGAGAGCAACGGTGACCGACCACTCGGTGCGTGCGAGGCGGAGGTCGGAGTTGCGTCCGTCGGCGTACAACCCAGCCGCGCTCATCCAGAACGCGGCGGATCGCATCGCATACAGGAGCTGGTAGTACGCGCAGCGTTCCTCGTCGATCTCGATCCCCGTTCCGTCCTGGTATCGCTCGAAGAACAGGTAGCGGGGCACCACGTTGGAGAGAAGGTCCGTTCCCTCCCGATTGAGCTCGGTGAGCATGTACGCGACGTCGTACATGGGGTCGCCGATGACCTGGAGTTCCCAGTCGAGAACGGCCGAGACGCGATCGTCGGCGATGAGGACGTTGCCGGTCCGATACGCGCCATGTACCAACGTCAGCTGCGGGGTCTCCGGCGCGTTGGCGCGGAGGTGCCCGATGAGATCGTCGACGATCGGGTGGCCCGGGTGGCCGGACTGCTCGATCAGCCGCTCCCACGTGTCGATCTCGCGATTCGCGAAGCCCGAGCCGTCGTCGGGGACACCGAGGAAGTCGAACCCGGCCGCGCGCCAGTCGACCGTGTGAATCGCGACGAGGGCGTCCGTGAAACTCAGCGGAAGGACACCTCGCTCCGCTGCCGCGGCGTAGTACTCACGGCCGGCGCTCCGCCACGGGCTCGGGCACTCGCCGGGCACGCGATCCATGATGATCGCGGGCGCGCCGAGCGGTCCAGGATCGGCTTCGTACCAGTGCGCGATCGGCGCCGGAACGTCGGTGCCCTCCAGGCACTTCAGCACCCGGAACTGTTGATCCAGGTCCGACATCTCACGGAGCAGTGCGTTTCCGGGATCCCGCCGCAGGCACAGCTCCCGCCGTTCCTCTCCTGCCGCCCCGTCCCACACCGCCGAGAAGAGCCAGGTCTCGTGCGACCAACCGACCGAGATCTGCTCGAGGTTCTCGATGCGCACCGCGCCCACGCCGAGACGATCGGCGAGGTAGGAGGACAGCCGTTCGTCGACGTCTCTCACCTCGCGATCTCCATACGTCGGTCGATGTCGGACCGCAGGACGGCTCGGATCCGTGCGAGCGCCTGCCGAGCCGCAGGATCCATGGGATCCCAGGCATACAGCTCCGCGATCACGGGTCGCAGCATGGCGACGGCCCCGGTCCCGAGGCCCGACGCTGCAGCGCGAACCCCCGGAGGGGCATCGGACAGGATCGAGCGAAGGTCTGCTTCCAGCGCCGCCACGTCCTGTTGCTCCGCCGCCCGGTGTTCGTCGGCGAGTTCGACCTCGCGGGCGACCCGCTGAAGGATCACCGATGCCATGAACGCCTGCGTCCGCGGGTACTCGGAGGACACTTCGGGGGCGATCTCCTCGCGCACCGCAGCGGCGAGGCGTCGTAGCTGCTCGGCGGACGACAGCGTCATGTGGGAAGGCTCCAGTCGAGCGAGCGCTTGGCGGACGACCACCGGTGCACCGGCCACATGTCCTGATCCTCGCCCCACCACGTCTCGCCCGTCTCGACACCGCTCTCGTCGAGGAGCCGCCAGCGAATCAGGCTGTTGATGTCGATGAAGCTGTGGCGGTTGATGACGATGTTGCTCACCGACTCACCTCGGGCGCGGAAGGGCGCTCCCTCCCCATCGGTCGCCTCGATCTCGATCCCGACGACGAAGCCCTCGTCTCGGTCCCGCTGCACGGAACGCGATCCGTCGACGAGCGCCACATGTCGGTCGTCCCGCTGGACGAAGCCATACGAGATGCGGTCCTGTCCATCCCGAGTGTTGGTGACCGCCAGGAACCCGCGCCCTCCATCTGCGGCCGCTGTCACGTAGGCCGCCTGGCGCGGGCGATTCTCCGGACGGCGACCCCACGTGCGGTCGCGCATCGACCAGCAGTCGATCTCGAGTCGCTCCCCTGCGACGACAACCTCGCCGGTGACCCGTCCGATCTGGTCGAAGTGGGCCGCCCGACCGAACGTCGACCCAGACGCCACCAGCGGGCGCGGGTCCGACACCGCCTCGAAGGCAAGGTCGAGTTCGAGGCGCCCTGGATCGTCGTAGCCGAGCCGGTAGGAACGCCGAGGCGTCTCCACCCGCATCGCCACACCCGTGGGCAGCTCGCAGTCGCGGAGGTCGCAGCTGGGATCGAATGGCAACGCGGTCAGGTTGGAGGAGTACAGAACCTCCCAGGGCAGCCGAGCGGTGTGATCCCACACCCAGGCGCCGCCGGCGACCGTACCGATGTTGTGGCGGATCATCGTGTACAGCCAGCCGCCGATTCGGCGTTCGGTGTGATGCCAGGAGAACCAGGCCGTCTCTGTGAACCACCATTCCTCGCCAGCCAGGTGACCGTGGTGGGCATCGTCGTCGTCCGTGAAGACCGGTCCCGTGCCCTGTTCACTCATGGCAAGACGTCACTCTAGGTCCACCCGTCATCGACAGGAGCGGAACTGCCATCATGTGCGGCCATGAGACCGCTCGAGGGGATCAGAGTCCTCGACTTCACGCGCGTGGTGGCGGGTCCACTGTGCACACGAATCCTCGCCGACCAGGGCGCCGAGGTGATCAAGGTCGAGCCACCCGAGGGCGATCTCAGTCGCACATTCCCACCGCTCGCCGACGATGGCGTCACCGCGTACTTCGCCCATCAGAACTCCGGCAAGCGTTTCATGTCGATGGACCTCTCGGCCCCCGGCGCCACCGAGGTGGTCTGGGAGCTCGCGGCGGAGAGCGACGTCGTGGTCGAGAACTACCGGCCCGGGGTGATGGCCCGGCTCGGCCTGGGTCCCGAGGCGATGCTCGAGCGCTTTCCCGGTCTCGTGTACTGCAGCGTCACAGGTTTCGGCCAGGACGGGCCGTGGTCGCAACGCCGGGCCTATGC
>CAYUBX010000219.1:0-5906 GCA_964443165.1 uncultured Acidimicrobiales bacterium | reverse complement strand
GGGGCCCCCGGCTCGGTGGACCGACCCACCCCTACGGAACCCACGCCTCGGTCGTCGAGCTCGACACGGCGACGGGCGGTATCCGGTTGTTGGCGCACGTCGCCGTCGACGACTGCGGCGTCGCGCTCGAGGAAGCGAGCGTGGAGGGTCAGCAACACGGTGGCGCAGTGTCTGGCATCGCCACGGCGCTGTGGGAGGCCGGCAGTTGGAATGGCGACGGTGTCCCGCTCACCGCAACGCTCGCCGACTACCTGCTTCCGACGACTGCCGAGCTCCCCATGATCGGCACGCTCCGCCCGGCGATCCCGACGGGTCGAAACGAACTCGGTGTGCGCGGGATCGGGGAGAACGGCGCCATCGCCGCACACGCTTCTGTGCTGAACGCCGCCGTGGACGCGGTGGCCCATCTCGGTGTCACCAACTTGCAGATCCCGCTGGCCCCAGAACAGATCTGGCGAGCCCTGGTCTGAGCACAGGTCTCGGAGGATCCAGCCCCTACCATCTGCTCACCGACGTGAGGAGGCCGCATGGTCGAGCCCGATTTCCTGCGATTCGACACGCTGAGTCTGCACGCAGGCCAGCAGCCCGATCCCACGACGGGCGCCCGCGCCGTTCCGATCTACCAGACGACGTCCTACAGCTTCACCGACAGCGAGCAGGCCGCCGGCCTGTTCAACCTGGAGATGCCAGGCCACATCTACAGCCGGATCTCCAACCCGACGGTGGCGGTGCTCGAGGAGCGGATCGCCGCCCTCGAAGGCGGGGTCGGTGCGGTGTGCACCGCCAGCGGCATGGCGGCGTTCCACCTCGCCTGCGCCACGATCATGAGTGCAGGAAACCACGTGGTGGCGAGCCGCAATATTTACGGTGGCAGCCACAACATGCTCAACCTGACGATGCCGCGGTTCGGCATCACCACGACGTTCGTGGATCCGCGCGACGAAGACGCCTGGCGCAACGCGATCACAGAGGACACGAGGGTGCTGTTTGCCGAGACCCTCGGCAACCCCGGCATCGAGGTGCTCGACATCGAGATGGTGTCCGGGCTCGCCCACGAGCACGGCATTCCGCTCTTCGTGGACGCCACGTTCAGCACGCCGTACCTGCAGCGGCCGCTTGAGCAGGGCGCCGACATCGTGATGCACAGCGTCACGAAGTTCCTCGGCGGCCACGGCGTCGCGCTCGGCGGAGTGGTGGTCGACGGTGGTCGATTCGACTGGGCCCAGAACGACAAGTTCCCGACCCTGTCCGAGCCATACGCCGGCTACCACGGGATCACCTTCACAGAGGAGTACGGGCATCAAGCCCTCTCGATGCGTGCTCGAGCGGAAGGGCTTCGCGACTTCGGGGCTGCGATGAGTCCCGCCAACGCCTTTCACCTCCTCCAGGGCATCGAGACGCTTCCGCTGCGGATGCAGAAACATGTCAACAACACGAGCGCGGTGATCGACTTCCTCCTCGACTCCGATGCGGTCACGTGGGTGAGCCATCCGACCGTCGAGTCGCACCCCGACCACGAGCTTGCGCAGCAGCTCCTGCCGCGCGGGGCGGGCGCCATCTTGTCGTTCGGGATCGCCGGCGGACGCGAGGCGGGCAAGCGGTTCAGCTCGCGTCGCATCTCGCGAACGTGGGCGACGCCAAGACCCTCGTGATCCATCCGGCCAGCACGACGCACCAGCAGTTGAGTGCCGAGGATCTGGTCGCCGCCGGCATCGGCGAGGATCTGATCCGCCTGTCGGTCGGCCTCGAAGATCCCGTTGACATCATCGCCGACCTCAAGCGCGCACTGCGCGCATCGCAGAAGGGCTGACATGCGCGTCCAACTCAACGGCACCAGCGTGAACCTCGCCACCGGCGGAGTGCAGCCCGATCGTGACCTTCCGCTGGTTCTCCTCACACACGGCGCCGGGATGGACCGCACGGTGTGGAATCTCCAGACCCGCTACCTCGCCCATCACGGCTATACCGCGATGGCGGTGGATCTCCCTGGGCACGGCGACAGCGAGGGCCCGCTGCTCACCACGGTCGCGGACATGGCGACCTGGGTGTCGGAGCTCATCGACGCGCTCGACTGGGGCGGGGTCCGCCTCGCGGGTCACTCCATGGGCGCCCTCATCTCGATGGAGGTGGCCGCAGCCCGCGACGACGTCGAACGCCTCGTGCTCATGGGCGCCGCCATGGCGATGCCCGTGCATCCCGAGTTGCTCGGAGCCGCAGAGCGCAACGAGTCATTGGCGCCGGAGCTGATGACCGCCTGGGCCCATGGTTCGCGCTCTCACGTCGTCAACAACCCGACTCCGGGTCTCTGGATGGTCGGCGGAGGACAAGCGCTCCTCGAGCGAGCAGCCCCCGGCGTGATCCACACCGACCTCGCGGCCTGCAACGCGTACGAGGCCGGCGACGTCGCAGCCCGTGTCGGGTGCCCCGTCGCGGTGCTGGTGGGCTCCACCGATCGTATGACCCCGCCGAAGGCGGCGGCGGCGCTGATCGCAGGCTTCGCCGACGTCGACGTGATCCACCTCGACGGTGTCGGGCACATGATGATGACCGAGGCACCGGACCAGGTGCGAGGCGCGCTCATCGACGCTCTGGCCTGAGGCGGGCGGCGCGACGGCGTTGATCAGCCGAGACCGGTGACGGCGTCGCCGAACGCCAGAATCTGACCGCGCTCGGTCATCAGCCAGTAGCCGCGCCCCGTCGCGGAACTGCGCATCGCGCGGACCGGCGAGTCCATGGTGATGCTGCCGGCACTGCCGAGGAACCGTGCGTCGCCGTACGTGAAGATCCCGCCGTCCAGTGCGAGGAGCCAGTAGCCCCGTCCCGTCGGAGTCGGTTCGAGCGCGACCACCGGCTGAGCGAGAGCGATGTTGGCTGCGCTGCCGTGGAAGCGTGCATCGCCGAACGCGAAGACGCCGCCGTCTCCGGCGACCAGCCAGTAGCCGTTGCCGCTGGCGCTGCGGGTGATGTCGACCACCGGTTGGACGAGGGCGTATGGCGTCATATCGCCGATCCAGCGGGCGTCGCCGTATGCACGCACGACCCCGGCTGTGGTGACGATCCAGTACCCGTTACCGGACGGCGTGGGTTCGAGCGCCACGGTTTCGCCGCGCAGCGTTTCCGCGCCCGCGCTGCCGTAGAAACCCGCGTCGCCGAACGTGAACACCCCGCCGTCGCGCGCCACGAGCCAGTACCCGTTGCCGGACGGCGTGGTCTGCATCGCGGTGACCGGCTGGACCAGTTGGAGGTGATCCACGTCGCCGAAGTCGGTGGCGCTGCCTGTCGCGTCGACCCGGCCGGTGTCGGTCACGATCCAGTAGCCGGTAGCTCCTGGCGTCAGCTCCGCCCACACGGGACGGCTGCCGAAGGGGGCATCGGACACCGTGAAGTCGGTCGCGATCTGCTGCTGAGTGCCGCCAGCGAGTTGTGCGACGACGTTGACGGTGATGCTCTGGCCGTTCGCAATGGGCTGGCGAGGGATGACGAGCACGGCGTTGCGTGCGGCGAGAACGTCGCGCCCGACCTGCTGGGACCCCTGTGTCGTGGCGACGAAGTTGGCGGCGGTGACGACGCACACCGCGCTGCTTCCACCCACGCCATCCACCGTCGCCGCCGCGCTCACGACAGGCGCGGGCATCATGGCGATGACGGGGAGACCGGTGGGCGCGGTCCAACCAGGGCCGCATCCGCCAAGGGGGTCGGGCCACTCGTTGCCGTCGTAGCTCCCGATGGGGACCGTCTGGCTGGGGCCCGGCCAGATCACGGGAGCGGACGGCCAGGCGATCGACCAGTCGATGCCGCGGATGACATCGAGTGTGGCTGCGGCGCGGATCCCCGGATCGAGAGGGTTGGACACGAGCCCGAAGCCGCTGGCGGTCAGGCGCGGATCGAGAATGCCGATCGCGTGGAACGGTGCGGTCATCCAGGCGTCGATGGCCTCGACCTCCGTGATCGGCGCGGTGCTCGCGATCACGTTGCCGTTGGAGCCGGCTGCCGCACCCTGGGAGGTGTAGCCGGGGAGCGAGGGGTCCTCGGAGTGGCCGGCCCGGTCGTTGACGACGAGGTAGTAGGAGTGGAGGCGGGCGCCGTCCGACCACGCCGGCACCTCCGACAGGGTGGCGAGCCCCGCGGTGGCCCGGTAGGAGTTGAGCCGGTCGAGCCATCCGACGGCCGCGGAGGACGAGAACTCGGGCGCCGCCGGATCCGCGAGCGCCGCGCTGTCGGGTCCGACGCGCAGCGAATGGGGGAGCCCGGGAACGGCGGCGTCGTCGCTGCTCGCCGGCAGCGCGACAAGGCCGACCGCGACTGCGATCAGCGCACCGAGGGCAGTGGCTCGCCGCACGGGGCTCCTTTCCGAACTCGGGAAACCGTACTGCACCGTTCCCCACGGAGCGTGATCCCTCCGATGACGCGCTGACCTGGACCGAGTGGAAGTACTCGTGACGAGGACCATCTCAGCGGGCGCGCTGCGAATACGGAGCGTGGCCATTGTGCGCGATGCGCGGTGCGGACCCGGCCGCGCTGGGCGTGCGTGCCGACTGCGTCGCCTCCACGACACGACGCTCTCAGCGTCTGGGTCGCGCGAACGAGTCGCCCGGCGCACCGTTTGCTGCAATGATCCCTCCTGCACTCAATCGAGCGAGGGGGAGCCATGGCAGTAGAACGCTTTCCGGTCGAGGCATCACACATCTTGATGTTCGCCCGGGCGATCGGGGACACCAACCCGATCTACGCAGACGCCGACTATGCGGCCGGAACCGAGGTGGGCAGCGTCATCGCTCCACCGACGTTCGCGCAGGCGAGCGCCCAGTTCGATCCGGACTACTTCCTGCGGCCCAAGGCGGGGCAGAAGTGGTTCGGAAGCGGAAAGACCGCCTCCGGAACAATGGTGAAGGACACGTCGGAGGAGTCATCGGGCGGAGACGGTGGCGGCGGGGAGAAGAAGTCCTCGGGCGCGTCGGCTGGCGGCCTCCACGCAGAGCAGCACTTCACCTACCACCGGCATCTCCGTCCCGGTGACGTGCTCATCGGTGACACGTTCCCCGGCGAGAAGTGGGAGAAGGAGTCCAAGCGTGCCGGCACGCTGAAGTTCTCCGAGACGATCACCGAATATCGCGATCAGAACGGCGAGCTCGTCGTGACGGCCCGCGGTGTCGGCGTCGTCACCGAGAAGGTCATCGAGCAGTAGGAGACATCGAGATGGCACTCAAAGCAGCAGATCTTCAGGTCGGCGACTCCTACAGCGAAGAGATCGTCGAAGACCTCACCCGCACCCAGATCGTCCAGTACGCAGGTGCATCCGGCGACTACAACCCGGTGCATAGCGACGAGAAGTTCGTCACCGAGGTGGCTGGCTATCCCACGGTGTTCGCTCACGGCATGCTCACGATGGGCATGACCGGCCGGATGCTGACCAACTACGTGGGCGACGGACGGCTCACCTACTACGGCGTGCGCTTCGTCAACCAGGTGTGGCCGGGCGACACGCTCACCGCCCGCGCCGAGGTCGAAGCGGTCCGGGAGGAGGATGGCCAGACGCTCATCGATCTGGCGATCACCACCACCAACCAGGACGAGAAGTTCGTTCTCACCGGCAACGCGACCGCACGCGTCGACTGAGGGCGTCTGCCGCGCTGCCCGCGTCGATCACTCCGTCGTCTTGGTGGCCAGCCACCGAGCTTCGGCTTCGCCTATCGGGGTGCTCGGAGCGGCGTCCGTCCACGTCCACAACTCCTCGGAGATCCGGCGCCAGTTCGCCCTGGCCCCAAGCCGGGCGAGAAGGCTGAAGACCCCCATGTTGATGCGCTGGATGAGCGCGAACGTCGGGGGCACGTTGGCGTACTTCAGGATCTCGTTGGCCTTGGCGTCGAAGGTCTTGCGCAGCAGCCCACCGGCGTACTCGGGGGTCC
>CAYUBX010000218.1:3490-5930 GCA_964443165.1 uncultured Acidimicrobiales bacterium | reverse complement strand
CCGGGAGTGAACGAGCGGTGTGTGGACGAGATGGCCGTCCATGCGACCGGCGGCGGCTGCGATGTCGCTCGCGGTGATGACGTGGCCTGACATGGCTCGAACTTACGACGCCGCCTCGGGCCCGGCCATCATGGGTCAGGTGACGAAGATGACGAAGGCGACGAGGGCCACGGAGTGGGAGGCACCCGAGACGGGTGGATCTTCCCGTGGGCCCGCGGGCGTCGAGGCCGTGGGCTTCGCTCTGCTCGTCGTCGTTCTCGTTGCTGTCGTCGCGATGTTCGACACCGGCCACGAGGACGTCTTCGCACGGGTGAAGTTCCGCGCCGCCCTTCTTGGGGTCGGCGTCCTCACCGTGTTCACCGTCGTCGCCGGCAATGGTTCTCTGCGTCGTTTCCACCCGGCCGACTGGTTGGTCATCGCATACGTCGGATGGTCGTCGCTGGCGTGGGTGCTCGCCCCTGGGCTGGGCGACCAGTGGCAGGGAGAGCGGTACCAGTTCCAGGGCATGGGGTCGGTCGCGGTGTACGGGCTGCTGTACCTCGCGGCGCGGCGTTTCGTTCCGACGGCCCACCGGCTCACCTCGCTGTTGTGGTGGCTGCTCGCCGTGGTGACCTTCGTCGCCGTGTATGGCGTCATGCAACGAACGGATCTCGATCCCGTCTGGGACACCCTTCTCGACGGCCGCGTGTTCTCGACCATCGGCAACCCGAACACTCTGGCGAGCGTCTTGGTGCTCGTGCTTCCAGTGGCCTACTACTTCGGCCGTCGCGGGGCGCGTGCGGAGAGGACGTTGGCGGCGCTCGCCGCGGTCACTGTGCTCGCGGCGCTGGTGTTCACCGCCAGCCGCGGTGGGTTCATCGCCGCGGGCATCGGGGCCATCCTCTTTCTGGGGCTCGGACCTCGCGTGTCGCGTCGCGGACTCGAGGGTGCAGCGGCCGCAGCTCTCGTCCTCGTCGCGATGGTGATCGCCGTCTCTCCGCTGCGGGCCGAGGTGACCGACACATGGGATCGCGCTGTGTCCACCTTCGACGCCGACGACGAGTCGCGACGATTCCACGTCGATGGATGGCGCGTGACCGTGGCGATGATCGCCGACCATCCCCTCACCGGTATCGGGCACGAGCGGTTTCCGCTGGAGTTCCCCGAATATCGCGATCGCGAGTTGTCCGAGGAGGCCGTAGCCCGGTTCGCTCCCTACCGGCTGGAGGGCCCGCACAACGTCCCGCTCGCAATCGCTGTGGGGGCTGGGCTCCCTGCTCTGGCGTTGTACCTCGCGGTTGTGTGCGTCGCGGTAACGGCGTGGCTGAGACAGGCGACGGAACGAGTTCTCCGAGCGACGGTCGTCGCGGTCGTCGCCTCGCATCTGGTCGCCGACATGTTCGTCACCGCCGACCTGTCCTCGGCGGGGATCTTCTGGACGATCCTCGGCGCGATGGTCTCGACGGTTCAGGTCAGTGAGGACGCGACGGCCGCCATGTGATCGGGGCCGATGTCGCAGCATCCGCCGACGATCGTGGCCCCGTGGCTCACCCAGCTGACTACGTGTTCGACGTAGGTCGCGACGGCCGGACGGTCGTAGTCGGCGAAGACGGTCTGCTGTCCGTAGTCCTCTGGTACGGGTGGGAAGCCGTTTGCGAACCCTCCGAACGGCACCGATCTCGCAGCACCGGCGAGGACCGGCATGGCGGCGGTGATCGTGCGTGGCTGCGAGCAGTTGAGAAGCAGAGCCTCCGGACGGTGGCGACTCGCCTCGCGGACCGCGTCAGCAAGTGACTCCCCACTGCGCAACGCGGCGGTCCGGTGATCGGTCAGGGTCCACGCGACCCACGTCGGTGCCGACTCGGCCGCGGTGGCCGTGAGCGCAGCGTCGGCCTCGGCGATCGATGACATCGTCTCGCTCAGCCACAGATCGACGTGCGGACGCAGAGCCTCGACCATCACGCCGTACCAGTCCGCCATCTCTTCGGCCGAAGGGACCAGGTCGGGCCGATAGCTCTCGCCGATCGGCGGGATCGAGGCAGCGATCAATACCTCCGGGCGTCCCGATCGGTCTCGGGCCTCGACTGCCAGCCGCCCCGCGAGGTCGAGGAGCTCGACCGCCTGCGCCCGGAGCCCGTCGATCCGATCGAGGTGTAGTGGGGTGACCGCGTACGAGTTGGTCGTGATGACGTGGGCGCCGACGGCGATGTAGTCCTCGTGCAGCTGTCGCACCACCTCGGGCCCATCGAGAAGTGCTCTGGTCGACCAGATGTCGCGGTCGCCCAACCCGCGATGCTGAAGTTCGTAACCCATGCTGCCGTCGAGCAGGGTGATGCGTCGGCTCATGCCCTGACGGGGAGGTGCTCGAACCCTCGAAGCACTGCGGTTGGTCGTCGGACGGCGGCGCCCGCCCCCCCGGGGGGGGGGGGGCGCCCCGCGGGGCGCCCCCGCCCCGCCGCGG
>CAYUBX010000218.1:0-3480 GCA_964443165.1 uncultured Acidimicrobiales bacterium | reverse complement strand
CGAGACGGGTGAGCTGAGCCCCCGGGCAGAAGTGAATCCCGGCGCCGAAGGCGAGGTGTGGGTTGGGCTGCCTGTCGACATCGAGCGCGTCGGGCTCCTCGAACCTCTGGCCATCGCGGTTCGCCGCTCCCACCACAGCGAGCACCGAGTCGCCCCGCTCGATGTCGACGCCGTGCCAGGTGAAGTCCTCGAGTGCTGTTCGGCTGATCATCTGGGCCGGCGAGTCGAATCGCAGGAACTCCTCGACGGCCCGAGCGGTCATGTCGGGGTTGTCGCACAGCCGTTCGAGCTGATGGGGATGATCGAGCAGTGCGTTGATCGTGTTACAGAGCAGGTTCACGGTGGTCTCGTGCCCCGCGAAGATCAGCGTGTTGCACAGCACCTGGACCTCGGCGTCCGTCAGCTGTTCGCCATCGCTGTCGATCCGAAGGAGTTCGCTGACGAGGTCGTCACCTGGGTCGCGGCGTCGTGATCCGACCAGCTCACGGATGTACGCGTCGTACTCGGCCAGCCGCGCCTTCATTGCCTCGTCACGGCCCTTGTAGAAGCTGTCCATGTTGCGCGCGAGGTCATGAGCCCACACGCCGAACTGCGCGCGGTCCTCGACCTGAATGTCGAAGAGCCAGGCGATCACGGTGATGGGCAAGGGGTAGGCGAAGTCATCGACGAAATCGAAGCTGTCGCCCGGTCGACGGTCGTCGAGCAGCTCGTCCGTCGCCGCGGCGACGGCGCCGTCGAGCAGAGAGTCGATCAGCTCCGGGAGGCGAACCGCCGCGGCCTGCACCGCGGGAGTGAGGGTGAGGGTGAGCAGCTGTCGTACCACCGTGTGGTCCGGCGGGTCGGTGGCCAGGTGCCGAGCGCCACTGGAGGGCTTGGCGCCGCGGAACTTCTTCGCTGTCATCCGGTCGGCCGAGAGTCGGTCGTCGCGAAAGAACGCGAGCGCGTCGTCGTGGTGGGGGACGAGCCAGGTGGTGAGCTTGGGGCTCCAGAGCACCCGACCGGCGTCGCGGAGTACCGCGTATCCGTCGTAGGGATCGTCGAGCGCCTCGGGTGTATAGGGATCGAAGTCGATCACTCTTCCAGTCTGGTGCACGTCGGTCGTCGCCACCGCCGTCGACCTACGCTGATCGCTGACATGGCGGAGGCAGCGGAGTTCGGGGAGAGGTGGGCAGGCCTCGGAAGTGACCTCGGGTGCACGTCATCGGAGTGGGCTGCCCTCGGTGATGACCTGCGCGAACGCCACCTCGAGGCGGGCCGCGCGTACCACGTGGTGCGTCACGTCGAGGCCGTTCTCGCACACCTGGACGAACTGACCGGCCGCCGCGCCACATCGGCGCAGGTGCTGGCGGCCTTCTTTCACGATGCGGTGTACGACGCGACGCGCTCCGACAACGAGGCGCGGAGCGCCCAACTCGCCGCCGGCTCGTTGGGCCGGTTGGGTCTCGATGCAGACATCGTGGCGGACACCTGCCGGATCATCGAGGCGACCGCCGGCCATGAAGCGACAGCGGAGCCCTCGGTCGAAGTGTTCCTCGACGCCGATCTCGCGATCCTGGGAGCTCCGCCGGTTGTCTATGACACCTACGCCGCCGACATCGCCGAGGAGTACCGCCACATGTCGGCGGAGGACTATCGCTCGGGGCGGCGGGCGGTGCTCGACCACTTCCTCGAACGCGAGCGGATCTTCGCGACGGAAGGGGGCCGCGAGCTGTTCGAGGAACAGGCCAGAGAGAACCTCGCCCGCGAGCGCGCCACGCTCTGACCGCGAGCTCCGAGCAAGAGCTGCGATGCGGCGCTACGTTCGCCGCATCTCCAGGGGAGGGGAACATGGCCGATCCGGAACGCACCGCCGACCTGCACGCTCGCGCCGAGCTCATCCGCACTGAGATGGGAGGCGCAGACAAGGTCGCCCGGATGGCCGAAGAGAGTGACAAGACCATCCGCGAACACATCGACGGCTTTCTCGACGAGGGCACGTTCCGCGAGATCGGAACCTTCAGCGTGTCGCTGCGGCCGGAGGTCAGAGACTCGACCCCTGGCGACGGCAAGATCGGCGGCCACGGCAACGTCGACGGGCGCCCGGTCGCTGTGTTCGGCGACGACATCACCGTTCTCCGGGGCTCGAGCTCGATCGTCGGCACCCGCAAGGAGCACCGGCTCTACGAGCGGGCGATGGCCATGGGCATTCCGATCGTCCACTTCGGCGAGACAGGGGGCGGTCGGATCCCCGACCTGATGGGCGCCGAGGGGATCTCCGAGCCCGGCGGTCTGTTCACGCTTGCGAAGCGCCGTCACAAGGTGCCGATGGCCACCATGATCACCGGGCAGTCCTTCGGTGGGTCGTCCTTTCTCTCCGGGTTGTCCGACTACGTCGTCATGGTCCGGGGGTCGTGCCTCGCAGTGACATCTCCCAAGGTGTTCGAGATCGCCACCGGTGAGGTGATCAGCTTCGAGGACGTCGGTGGGGTCGACGTTCACGCGCGGAAGACGGGGCAGATCGACCTCGGTGTCGACACCGACGAGGAGGGCTACGAGGCGATTCGTCGGTGGCTCTCCTACCTGCCGAGCAATGCGTGGGAGTCGGCACCGCGTGTCGAGCCAACGGGTTCGTTCGACCGCGACCCCGGCCTCGGCGAGATGGTTCCCGCCAAGCGGACTCGCGGCTACGACATGCGCAAGGTGGTGGAGCGGATCATGGATCCGGGCACTGTCTTTCAGCTGCAGCCGACGTATGCCCGCAACGTCGTCTGTGCGCTGGCCCGGCTCAACGGTTACTCCGTGGGGGTCATCGCAAACAACCCGATGTTCCAGGCCGGCACCCTCGATCCGGAGGCCTGTCACAAGATCATCCGCATGGCGACGGTCTGCGACGCCTACAACTTGCCGCTCATCTTCCTGGTCGATGTCCCCGGCTTCATGGTGGGGGAGCGAGTCGAGCATGACCGCATGCTCCATTGGGGAATGCGGATGATGCACGCGCTGCAGAATGCGACGACCCCCACCCTCACCGTCTGCATCCGCAAGGCCTTCGGTATGGCGTGGCAGGCGATGAACGGCTCGGAGATGCCGGCCCTCGGTGTGTACTGCTGGCCGGGAGCCGAGATCGGGTTCATGGATCCCGAGGTGGGTGTCAACGTCGCCTTCGGTTCCAGGCTCTCGCGTATCAGCGATCCCGATGAGCGGGAGGCGGCGCGGCTCGAACTACTCCGCGAGGTCGGCGAGGCCACCAACCCGTATGAGGCCGCTGGCACGATGCGCATCGACGAGATGATCGATCCGGGTGACACACGCCGGATCCTCGCCCACGATCTCGAGATGTTGGCCAACCGGCCGGTCCCGGCGCCCGAGGAGCGCCACCTCGCCTACTGGCCCACGTGCTGATTCAGGACGCCGACCAGGTCACCCGGCCGGATTCGCTCGGCTCGAGGAGCGGGGCGATCGCCTCCTGGTCTGGCACGAGAGCCTGCGGAGGGTACGGTC
>CAYUBX010000217.1:0-5945 GCA_964443165.1 uncultured Acidimicrobiales bacterium | reverse complement strand
ATGTTGTCGGTCTACGTGGATCCGGCTCGAATCGATCCCGACGACGGCTTCACCGCCTCCGTCACGGACTACATCGACTGGTTCCTCGATGCAGACACGACGACCGACAACGACAAGGTTCGTCTTCCCGGCGACAAGGAGCGTGAGCGCCGGGCCGATCGTGAGGCCAACGGGCTCACCATTCCCTCAGATGCGTGGGCCTCGATCGTGGGCGGCGCCGAACGGGCTGGGATGACGCCCGAACAGATCGCAGGCCACAGCCCCTGACCTGGGGCAGGCTCAGAGGCCGAGGGCCGAGTCGTCGAGGCCCAACAAGACCCGGCCGGCCAACTCCATCACCGGTTCGCCCACCATCATGTGCTGCGTGGCGACGTGGACATCGCGGAAGTTGCGCTGCAGGATCGAGTCGTCGAATACCGATGTCCCTCCGACAACGGTGTACATCTCGTCGATCACATCAACAGCCGTCGTCACGGCGTGAACGACTGCGGTGCGCATCAGGCGCCGATGCTCGACGGTGGGACGCTCGTCCTGGATCGCCTCCCACACCTCGTCGGTGTTGTCGTACAGCAGGGAGCGGGCCGCCCGGAGCTTCACGTCGGCCTCGGCGATGACCCTGTGAAGGTTGGAACGGTGGGCCAACGTCCGTCGCGCGCCCACCGGGGTCTTCTCCCCGGCGATCGCGACGACTTCGTCGATCGACGAACGAGCCATCCCGAGGCACAGCGCGCCGATCGGAAGACACAGCGTGGCGAATTGCGGGAATCGATAGATGGGGTCTGCCGCGTGGGGGGAACGCCGAGTCGGATCGGTGACTCGCTGTGCGGGAAGGAAGACATCGCGTGCGTGGTAGGTGCTCGACCCGCTTCCGCGCAGGCCGCTGACGTGCCAGTTGTCCTCGATGTCCAGCTCGTGGGGCTGGAAATAGGCCCGGGCGTCGTATGGGTCACCATCGGGCGGCTGCACCATGACGCCCCCCGAGATCCAGGACGCGTTGTGGCAGCCCGATCCCCATGTCCAGGTTCCCGTGACCAGGTAGCCGTCCTGGCCGTCGACTGTGCCAGGGGTGGCCGTTCCCGTGGAGGCGAACACCCCGCTCGTGATCACGTTGGGGTCGGTGAGCATCTCGGCGAGCTGGGCCTCGTCCAACCCGACGAAGGTGTACTGGCTGGTCGCACCGATGAACGCGCACCACGCCGCCGAACCATTCCCGGAGCCCAGGATCTCGCAGACCTCGGCCATCACGGCTGGAGTCGTACCGGTGCCGCCGAGCCCTTCCGGCGCGCACATTCGGTAGAAGCCGGCATCGGCCATGCGCCGCGCGAGGTCCTGGGGAAGATGGCGGGTGGCGTCGATCTCGGAGCCGCGCGCTTTCAGCTCGTCGACGAAGCCATGGGCAGCTGCGACCAGCTGCTCGGGGGAGACGGCGACCATCGCGGTCTCAGTTGCTGTGGCCGCTGAGCGACGCGCCCTGGTCGGCGAGTCGCGCGAGCAACGGGGACAGCTCCCAGTGGGCACCGCCGAGGGTCTCGCTGTAGTGGCGGATCTTGCCGACCACCTCGGCGAGGCCCACCGAGTCCGCCCAGAACATCGGGCCGCCGGTGTACATCGGCCAGCCGTAGCCGTTGATCCACACGACATCGACGTCGCTGCCACGGATGGCAATCCCCTCTTCGAGGATCTTCGCTCCCTCGTTGACCATCGGGTAGAGCAGCCGCTCGAGGATCTCCTGGTCGGTGACGTCACGCTGTTCGACGCCCTTGGAGGTGGCGAAGTCGCGGATCATCTGCTCGACCTCGGGATCCGGGGTCGATGCCCTCGTGTCGGGGTCGTAGGTGTAGTAACCCCGGCCATTCTTCTGGCCGCGGCGGCCGGACTCGCACAGGATGTCGCGCACGCTCTCTGACTTCGAGGTCTCCTCGCTCCACCCGATGTCGAGGCCGGCGAGGTCCGACATGGCGTAGGGGCCCATCGGGAAGCCGTAGTCGAAGATGACCTGGTCGACCTGAGCCGGGGTCGCCCCCTCGAGGATGATCCGATCGGCCTCGAAGCGACGCTGGGCGAGCATGCGGTTGCCGATGAAGCCGTGGCACACGCCGGACACCACCGGCACCTTGCCGATCGTCTTCGACATGGTCATGCAGGTCGCGAGCACCTCGGGCGCTGTCTGGTCGCCGCGAACCACCTCGAGGAGCTTCATCACGTTGGCGGGGCTGAAGAAGTGGAGCCCGATGACGCTCTCGGGTCGGCTGGTGCTGGCCGCGATCTCGTTGACGTCGAGGGCGGACGTGTTCGACGCCATGATCGAGCCGGGCTTGCAGATGCCGTCGAGGTCGGAGAACACCTGCTTCTTCAGGTCCATGTTCTCGAAGACGGCTTCGATCACGATGTCGCATTCGGCGAAGTCGCCCATGTCGACAGAGCCCGTGATCAGGCCCATCCGCTCCTCGACCTGGTCGGATGTGAGGCCACCGCGCTTGGCGGTGCGCTCGTAGTTGCTGCGGATCACGGCGAGGCCCCGTTCGAGTGCCTCCTCGTTCCGTTCGACCATCGTCACCGGGATCCCCGCGTTGGCGAAGTTCATCGAGATGCCGCCGCCCATGGTGCCGCCGCCGAGGACGCCGGCCGAGCCGATTGGGATCTGCGGGGTGTCCTTGGGGATGTCGGGGATCTTGTTCGCGGCCCGCTCGGCAAAGAAGTAGTACTGCTGCGCCTTCGACTGGTTGCCCCGCATCACCTCGCCGAAGAGCTCCTGCTCTTTCGCGAGACCCTCCTCGAAGGGGAGGTTCACCGCGGCCTCGACGCACTGAACGTTGTATTCGGGGGCCATGAAGCCCCGCGTCTTGCGAGCGATGCTGGCCCGGAAGTCGGCGAAGAGGTCGGGGCCAACCCCCTCGAGCTTGTCGCGACGATCACGGATCCGCAGGCGCGGCATGTCCTCGGCGACGGCCCGCTCGGCGAACGCCACGGCTCCGGCTTCCAGGTCGTCGACGATCTCGTCGATGAGGCCGCACTCGCGGGCCTCGTCCGTTCCGATGGGATCACCGCTCGTCATCATCTGGAGGGCCTTCGGAGCACCGGTGATCCGCGGGAGTCGCTGAGTGCCGCCCGCGCCCGGGAGGAGGCCGAGCTTCACCTCGGGCAGGCCGAACTGAGCGGACGGCACCGCCACGCGGTAATGAGCGCACAGCGCCACCTCGAGACCGCCGCCGAGCGCAGTGCCGTGGATGGCGGCGATCACCGGCTTCGAGCAGTTCTCCATGGCATCCTGGGCCGACTGAAGCGACGGCGGCTTCGGAGCGCCGCTGAACTCGGTGATGTCGGCGCCCGCGATGAACGTCCGGCCGTCGCAGATCACGACGATGGCGCTGGCATCGCTCTCTTCCGCCTGGGTGACGCCGTCGAGGATGCCCTGCCGAACGTGGAAGCTGAGCGCGTTGACCGGCGGGTTGTCGATGATGACGAGCGCGATGTCGCCACGCCGTTCGAGCCGGACGGACTCCGTGATCTGTGTCATGGCCAGGAGACTATTCGGTCGACCTCCCGATCCCCGCAGCCCCGGCGGCGTGGTTGTGAAGGGTTTCCGCGCGGAACGACTCGAGCTCGCGGGTGCCTCGGGCCGCTGTCAGCTGCTGAGCGGTGGCGCTCCCGACCAGGTGTGGCGGGGAGAGAAGATGCGATCGAAGGGTTCCCAGGCGACGTCGTCGGTCAGGTTGTGGGTGATGTACCACTCCGTGCCGAAGCGGGTGGCGAAGCCAGCGATGTCGGGGTTGTCGGAGTCCCAGTCGTCGGGAACCTGGCTCCGGTGGTGCTTGATCGCGTCGAGCTTGGTGAGGAACGGCGTCTCGCCCTCGCAGTAGTGCGTCAGATCGGCCCTGGCGGACGCGAATGCCTCGTCGATATCGCCGTAGCCCACGTCGTCGAGCCCTGCGAGGTACTCACGGTCGTAGGTGGCCTCGAGGACGAAGGAGGCCCCCAGCGCCTGGGCGCTGCGGTGTGCGAGGCGGTGTACCTGAACGTGATCGGGGTGGCCGTACGTCCCGTTGGCGTCGTAGCCGACAACGGCGTCCACGCCATCCGCGCCGAACAGGGCGACGAGTCGGCCGGTCGCTTCGTCGAGGTCGGCGTTGCAGAACGCGGCCGGGTCCCGGGTCGTGTCGGTGTCGGCCATCCCCGAGTCGGAGTAGCCCAACCACTCGACTCGGTCCACGCCCAGTACCTCGTTGGCTGCGAGCGCTTCCCGGGTACGGCGGTCGCCCAGCGACTCGCAGGCGAGGTCCTGGTTGGTCTCACCCGCGTCGCCGCGCGTGCCGTAGGCCACGAGAACACGGAATCCCGCGACGGAAGCAGCCGCCATGGTCGTCCCCGTCAGGATGCACTCGTCGTCGGGGTGTGCGTGGAGAAACAGGAGCGTCCGCGGCATGCCGGCAAGCTACCCCCACCCACTAACATTTCAGCGCTCGTGAAGGGAGCGCCTGTGAGCGACAAGCCGGATCCCATGACGGTGCCGTTCGGCACGGTCTTCTGCGACTACATGGCAACCGCCAGATCCGCCGGCGGAGGCTATGTCTACGGAGGCGAGGTCGAACCGTACGGCGATTTCACGATGAGCCCGGCGGCCCACGTACTGCACTACGGCAGCGCGATCTTCGAGGGCCTGAAGGCGCACCGCCAGGCCGACGGCAGCCTGGCGATCTTCCGGCTCGACGATCATGTCGCGCGCATGTGCCAGTCGGCCGAGAAGCTGCGGCTCCCGGTTCCCGATGGTGCGACGCTGCGCCAGATGATTATCGACGCGTGCGAGGCCAACTCGTCCGAGGTCCCCGAGCCCCCCGGCAGGGTCGACATCCGGCCCACCATCATCGGCCCCGGGCCCAACATCGGCGCCGCCGCGCCGCCGAGCAGCGAAGCGCTGATGTACATCGTCAACTGCCCCGTGGGGGACTACTTCAAGGGTGGGGTTCGCCCCCTGACTCTGCTGATCGAAGACTCCATTCCCCGCACGACCCCCCAGTTCGGAATGGTGAAGTCCGGCGCCAACTACGCCATGGCGCTCGCTCCCACGCTCGACGCGATGGACAAGAACCCAGCGATCGACCAGATCCTCTTTGCCACAGGTGGAGACATCACCGAGACGGGTGCCTCCAACTTCTTCCTGTGCGATGGCGACAGGGTGGTGACCCGTCACCTCGACGCATCCTTCCTCCACGGCGTCACCCGCGCCTCGGTCATCACTATCGCCAACGACATGGGGTACGAGGTCGAGGAACGGCCGATCGCGATCGACGAGCTGTCGGAGTGGGCGGCACACGGCGAGGCGTTCCTGTCGGGGACCGCGGCGGTGCTGGCGCCGGTCGGGACGATGCTCGTCGACGGCCGAGAGCTCACCGTGGGCGACGGCCAACCGGGCCCCAACACGATGAAGCTTCGGCAGGCGTTGGTGGACATCGCCGGAGGTCACGCGGACGATCCGCACGGCTGGCGAACTCCGATCGCGGGCTGACGCGGTGGCGGCTGACCACTCGTCACAGCGCATGGTCACCTGGACGGCGATGGAGCACGGCGATCGCGCCGACTACGAGATGCTCGGTGAGGCGTTCGAGAGCCACACCAAAGCAGCGCTTGTCGACAACCTGATCGGCATGCTCGACCGGCTCAAGGGGCCGACACTCGCCTACCAGACCGACCGGTACAGCCACAGCCTTCAGTCCGCGACGCGGGCGCTCCGCAACGGTGAGCGCACCGACCTCGTCGTCGGAGCCCTTCTCCACGACGTAGCAGACGGGTTCGCTCCGGAGAACCACAGTGCCGCCGCCGCCACGATTCTCGAGCCCTATGTCGACGAGGGCACCCATTGGGTGATCGAACATCACGGGCTCTTCCAGGGCTACTACTACTTTCACCACCACGACGGCGATCGCGATGCCCGCGACGGCCATCAGGAC
>CAYUBX010000216.1:0-5978 GCA_964443165.1 uncultured Acidimicrobiales bacterium | reverse complement strand
CATGGTGGTGAGACCGCAGGCGTCAACGACCGCCAGCAGCTCGCCGAGTGCGAGACCGCGATGCGCCAGCGCACCAACGAGCACTGGATGGCCGAGGGCGTGACCATGCTCGACCCCTCCGCCACCTACATCGACACCACGGTCGAGCTCAGCACCGACGTCACGATCTTCCCCAACACGCTTCTCCAGGGCGACTGTGTCATCGGTGAGGGCGCCGAAGTCGGGCCGGATGTGCGACTCATCGACACCGTCGTCGGCCCGCGTTCGAAGGTGCAGTCGACCTCCGCGGTCGAAGCGGTGATCGGATCCGACTGCCGCGTGGGTCCCTACGCGGTACTTCCGGCGGGAATCGAACTGCCGTCGGGTACTGTCACGAGACCGTTCTTCTCGTCGAGCTAGCTGGGAGCCTTGATGGAGCTCGTCACCAAGAAGCGACTGCACCTCTTCAGCGGGCGGGCCAACCCGCAGCTGGCGAGGGAGATCGCAGACCATCTCGGTGTCGAGTTGGGCGACCCGGGGCTCATCGACTTCGCCAACGGCGAGATCAAGTGCCGATTCCAGGAGTCGGTGCGAGGCGGCGACGTCTTCATCATCCAGTCGCACGCCGCGTCCGAGGGCGTCACCGTCAACGACGCGATCATGGAGCAGCTGATCATGATCGACGCCGCACGCCGCGCGTCCGCCAAGCGCATCACGGCGGTCATCCCGTTCTACGGATATGCCCGCCAGGACCGAAAAGCGGCGGGTCGCGAACCGATCACCGCCCGCCTGCTCGCAGACCTCATGTTCTCCGCGGGGGCCGAGCGGCTGGTCAGCATCGACCTCCACAGTGGACAGATCCAGGGCTTCTTCGAGGGCCCGGTCGACCACCTCACCGCAGCGCCGGTGCTCATCGACTACCTGCGTGAGGCAATCCCTGCTCAGTCGGTGATCGTGTCGCCCGACACCGGTCGGGTGAAGGTCGCGGAACGCTACGCCAAGCGCCTCGACTGCGAGGTCGCGTCGATCTACAAGCGGCGGTCGCTCCAGGTCGTCAACGAGGTCGAAGCGCTGGGCGTCATGGGCGACGTCGACGGCCGGACCTGCGTCATCATCGACGACATGATCGACACGGCCGGCACCATCTGCTCCGCGGTCGACACCCTGATCGAGGGCGGTGCCACGGAGGTGATGGCAGCCACGACGCACGCCGTCTTCTCGGGTCCCGCGGTCGATCGGCTCAAGAACTCCCGGCTCGACCGAGTCATCGTGACCAACACCGTCCCGCTGCCGACCGAGAAGCAGTTCGACAAGCTGCACGTCCTCAGCGTCGCCGGGGTGTTTGCCGACGCGCTCGAGTCCGTCTTCGAAGACACCTCCGTGTCCGAGATCTTTGACGGCGAGAACCACAGCTAGCCGAGCTCTCGGGTAGGTAACGTGGCTCTCACGGTCGTAGACTGATCGGTCGCGTCTGGCTGGCCTCTTTCACCCCCTTCCAGCCCAGAGACCCCGCAGGAGCACGTCGCGATGTCCGAAACCCTCAAGCTGTCCGCCGAAACCGGTCGCGCCAAGGGCAGCCGCGCATCGCGTCGGCTGCGCATCGCCGACAAGCTTCCCGCCGTGATCTACGGCCACGGCTCCGATCCTGTCTCGGTGACCCTCGAACGGCCGCTGTTCCGCGCTGCTCTGAACGCCGCGGGCCCCAACGCCGTGATCACCCTCGACGTGGAGGGAACCGAGCACCTCACCATCGTGAAGGACATGCAGCGGGATCCGATCGCCAACCGGGTCACCCACGTCGATTTTCTCATCATCGATCTCGACGAGCGTCTCGTCGTGGACGTGCCGGTCGTGCTCATCGGCGAAGCCGTACTCGCTGAGCGCGAGGGTTCGGTGATCCAGCAGCAGCTGATGGCGCTCACGGTCGATGCCCCCGTCGCCGACATTCCGGCGTCGATCGAGGTCGACATCAGCGAGGTCTCGATCGAGAACCCGGTTCGGGTCGGTCAGCTGCAGCTCGGTTCCAACGTCGTCGCCCAGGTCGAGGATGACGCCGACGTCGTTGTCGCCCAGCGCAGCCGGGCGTCGATCGCCGCCGAGGGCACCGAGGACGAGGAAGGTGTCGAGGGCGACGAGGAGCTCGAAGAGGGCGCCGAGGCAGCTGCCTCGGATGCCGACGGCGACGCCGCCGCCGAGGACTGATCCAGGTCGGTGTCGATCTTCCGCCGCGCTGCGGAGCGGCGCGGAACTCCCGCCGACCATCTCGTTGTCGGGATCGGCAATCCTGGCGAGAAGTACGACAACACCCGGCACAACCTCGGCTTCGAGGTGATCGACGAGCTGTGCCGACGACACAACGGTGAGCTGTGCTCCTCGCGCGCCGAGCGGGCCCGCGTCGCGACTGTGACCATCGCGGGGGAGCGCGTCGTGCTGGCCTGCCCTGAGACGTTCATGAACCTGAGCGGCGAGAGTGTTCGCCCGATGGTCAAGCGGCACGGCATCACGGATCCGACCCAGGTGATCGTGGTCCACGACGAGCTCGACCTCGAGCCCGGCCGCCTCAAGGTCAAAGGTGGCGGAAGCGCAGCGGGGCACAACGGGCTGCGCAGCATCGCGAACCACCTCGGCTCGCCGGATTTTCTGCGCGTCCGCGTCGGTGTGGGCAAGCCGCCGCACAAGGGCGCAGGGAAGGACTGGGTCCTCCGGCGGCTGTCGAAGGCCGACCGCGAGATCTTCGACGACGAGGTAGCGCGGGCCGCAGACGCCGTCGAGACGCTCGTCCGGGACGACCTCGAGACGGCGATGAACTCCTTCAACGGTCGATGACCACGTCGACGACCTCGGCAATGGCTGCCGTGGTGTCCCCGCCACCCGAGACGGCCTCCCGGGCCGGTCTCGCCGAGGTCACCGCGCGCCTCCGCGACGAACCGGGCCTCACCTCGATGCTCGGCCGGCGCTCCGGCGGGCTCGCGGTCGCCGAGGGCGCCCGCCCGTTCATGATCGCCGGGCTGGCCGAACTGTCGGCTCGCCGGCCGATTCTCGTCGTCACCCCGAGCGCACAGGACGCCGAGCGCTACGGAGCCGATCTCGCGACGTGGCTGGGCCCGCGGCGTGTCGGGGTCTTCCCGGCGTGGGAGACCCTTCCCTTCGAGCGGGTGAGCCCCGGCGTGGAGACGATGGGCCGGCGCCTCGACGTGATGTCCCGTCTGCATGCGGGCAATCCGCCCGACGTGATCGTCGCCCCGATCCGTGCCGTGCTCCAGCGTCTCGGCCCCGACGCGATCGGGGTCGAACAGTTCCGCGTCGCCCGCGGCGACCGGGTCGACGTGAGCGAGCTCGTCGAGCGGCTGGTGTCGATGGGCTACCGGCGGGAGTTCCAGGTCGAGCATCGCGGCGAACTCGCCGTGCGCGGTGGGATCGTCGACGTCTTTCCGGCCATCGCCGACCAGCCCATTCGGATCGACCTCTGGGGTGACGAGGTCGATCGCCTCACCGAGTTCGCCGTCGCGGATCAGCGATCGACGGTCGACGTCGAGTCCGTCGCGATCAACCCGGCTCGCGAGCTCCGTCCCGACGACGCCATGCGCGAGCGGGCCAGGCGGCTCGTCGCCATCGAGCCCTGGGGTCGGGAGCACTGGGAGCGGGTCGCCGATGGCCTCCTCTTCGACGGCATGGAGTCCTGGCTGCCGTGGTTGGTGGAGAGCGAGCAGATCCTGCCTGACCTGCTGGGCGACGACGCGCAAGTCCTCCTGATCGAGCCGCGTCGACTTCGCGATCGCGCCGCAGATCTCGCTGCCGAAGAAGCAGACCTCGCCACGTCGCTCGCCGGGACATGGGGAGCGATCGACGCCGATGGCGAAGCCCGACCGTTCCCGAGCCTCCACGTCGGGTTCGACCGGCTGCTGGCTCGATCCGACACCGCTGCGTGGACGATCGACTCCACGCGATCGGGTCCCGACGGCCCGGAGGTCTCGACATCTGCGTGGGAGCCCATCGCTGGTGACTCGTCGCGACTGATGGACCAGCTCCGGTCACTCGTCTCGGCCGGCGGGACGGTCCTCGTTGCCGCCGACGGTGTTGCGTCGGGGCGTCGGCTCACCGAGACACTGGGCGAACACGGCGTCGAACTCGTCCATCACGAGGCGATGGAGAGCTACACCGGCCAGCCGGGCGGCCACGTCGTCGCACTCGAACTCGACGCCGGCTTCATCGCGCCGGGCGCGGGGGTCGCTGTCCTCACCGAGCGCGACGTCACCGGCCGGCGCCGTACCCATCGTGTGCGGCGGCAACGCCGTGGCGCGCAGACAGCTTTCGAAGACCTGACAACCGGTGACTTCGTGGTGCATCACCACCATGGCGTGGCTCGCTACACAGGCATGGTTCATCGAGAGCTCATGGGGGCGGAGCGCGATTACCTAGTCCTCGATTTCCGCGGCAGCGACAAGCTCTACCTCCCGACAGATCAGATTGATCTCATCCGTCCCTACACCGGCGGCGAGAGCCCGACGCTCAGCCGGATGGGCGGCGCCGACTTCCAGAAGCAGAAGGCTCGGGTCAAGGCGGCGGTCACCGAGATCGCCCAGGAGCTCGTGGTCCTCTACCAGCGTCGGGTCACGACAGACGGCCACGCGTTCGACGTGGACACGCCGTGGCTGCGGGAGCTCGCCGACTCGTTCCCGTATCAAGAGACGCCGGATCAGCTCACCGCCATCGCCGACGTCCTCGACGACATGGAGTCGCGGCACCCGATGGATCGCCTCGTCTGCGGCGACGTCGGGTTCGGCAAGACGGAGGTGGCGCTGCGGGCCGCCTTCTGTGCCGTCGCGGACGGGAAGCAGGTGGCGATCCTCGTTCCCACGACCCTGCTCGCGCAGCAGCACCACCAGACGTTCTCGGAGCGATTTGCTCAGCACCCGGTGAGGGTCGAGGTGCTCAGCCGGTTCCTGACTCCAGGGCAGCAGCGCGAGGTGGTGAAGGGGGCGAAGGACGGGTCGGTCGACGTCGTCATCGGTACCCATCGCCTTCTCAGCCACGACATCGGGTTCCAAGGCCTGGGGCTTCTGGTCGTCGACGAGGAGCAGCGCTTCGGGGTCTCCCACAAAGAGGCGATCAAGCAGCTCAAGGCCGATATCGACGTTCTCACCCTCACCGCCACACCGATCCCGCGAACCCTCGAGATGAGCCTGACCGGGATTCGCGATCTGTCGCTCGTGCAGACCGCGCCTGCGGAGAGGCAGCCGATCCTGACGCACGTCGGCGAATACGACGAGCGGGCGGTCGCAGAGGCCATCCGTCGCGAACTGTTGCGCGAGGGACAGGTGTTCTTCGTGCACAACCGGGTGGCCGACATCGAGCGGGTGGCGGCTGATCTCCACGAGCTCATCCCTGAGGCGCGGATCGCGGTCACCCACGGACAGATGGACGAGGGATCCCTCGAGCAGGTCGTCATCGACTTTTGGGAGGGTCGTTTCGACGTCTTGGTCTGCACCACCATCATCGAGTCCGGCATCGACATGCCGAGCGTCAACACCCTGGTGGTCGATCGGGCGGACATGCTCGGTCTCGGACAGCTGCACCAGATCCGTGGTCGCGTCGGCCGGTCGGGTCAGCGCGCATATGCCTACCTGTTCCACCCGCCCGACCGGGTGCTGAGCGAAGAGGCCTACGAGCGCCTCAAGACGATCGGTGAGGCCACCGAGCTCGGATCCGGCTTCCGCATCGCGATGCGCGACCTCGAAATCCGCGGCGCCGGAAACCTGCTGAGCGGAGTGCAGTCGGGACACATCGCCGCCGTCGGCTACGACCTCTACTGCCAGATGGTCACCGAGGCGGTCGCCGAGCTCAAGGGGGAGCCGATCCCCGAGCCGGTGGAGATCACCATCGACCTTCCGCTTCAGGCGTACCTCCCGAACGACTACGTCGCTCGGGAGGAGCAGAGACTGGAGGCCTACCGGCGGCTCGCGGCCGTCGTCGAGCTCGTCGAGGTGGCGGATATCGAG
>CAYUBX010000215.1:4236-5984 GCA_964443165.1 uncultured Acidimicrobiales bacterium | reverse complement strand
GTCAGCCCGCAGAGCGCTTCCATGTGGGCGCCGAACCCGATGTAGTCGCGGTAGGGACCGTCGAGACCGAGCGACGGCATCCGCAGGAGGATCAGCCTGGGGTTGATCTCTCGGAGGGTGGCCCAGTCGAGTCCGAGCTGCTCGAGGACCTTCACCGAGTTGTTCTCGACGAAGACGTCGCACTCCTTCACGAGGCGAAGCAGCGTCTCGCGACCCAAGTCCTTGCGGGCGTCGAGGGTCGCGCTCTTCTTCCCCCTGGCGTGGATCAGGAACGCGGCGACGCGGTTCCACGGGCGCTCGCCTCCGTCGCTGTCGGGAAAGCCGCTCCAGAACTGCCCGAGGTCGGCTTCGTGGCCAGGACGCGGACGCGGGATCGCACCGCGGGTGGCGGTGGGGAAGAGCAGCGGGTTGTCGAGCCGAATCACCTCCGCCCCGAGGTCGCCGAGCAGCATCGTCGCGAGGGGACCCGCCCAGACGACTGTGAGGTCGAGCACGCGCACGCCCTCGAGGGGAAGCCGCGCCTCGGGTGACGTCCCCGGTGGGGCAGAACGGACGGCGGGCGGATGGTGGCGGATTGACTCCGTATGTTCGCCGAGCGCGGGAGCGGGGCGGCGAAGCGCCCAACCGTCGCGCATCCTGACCTGGGGCCCCGGAGACTCGTAGCGACCGAGGGTGGGGTGGTCGACCGTCTGCCAGAATCCGCGCTCCCGAAAGTGCTCGTCGGCCAGCGCGTCGGTCGTGGAGTTGAGCGGCATCACCGCGAGCTGTCGCGCCTGCGCGTCCTCCATCGCCTGCTGCTTGGTCCGCTGGACCGTCCACGTGAAGACCGCTTCGGACATGAGGCCTGGAAGCTCGGGATCGTCCATCCAGTCCGGGGCAGCGAGGTGCTCGATGAGCTGCTCGTGGCCCAACATCTCGGCCACCCGCTCCAGCCAGTTGGGAGCGAACACGATCTGGCAGTAGCCGTCCTCGTTGGGGTAGATGCCCGCCGGCACGATTCCTTCGCGGTTGCCGCCCTGACGTTGCCCGATGCGTCCCGTGAACGTGTGGCCGACCTGGAGCGCCATGCGCCGGTCGATCGACCCGGCCTGTGTCTCGAAGTTGGAGACGTCGATGTGCATGCCCGAGCCCGAGGCACTGGCCGCGGACACACCGGCCAGCGAGGCGACGGCGGCAACGGCGCCGCACTGATACTCGACGACTCGTCCGGCGAGCTTGATGGGTTCGCGTTCGGCGAGTCCCGTCGCGTGGAGCGGGCCTCCGGCCGCGTACGCGATGAGGTCGTTGCCTGGTGTGCCAGCCATTGGACCGGTGGTTCCGAACGCACTCACGCTCGTGACCACCAGACCTGGGTGCTGCTCGCGCAGCTCCTGGGCAGATGGCCAGCCACCCGTGCCGTCGTGGATCACGAGGTCAGCCGCCGCCACGAGGCGGTCGAGGAGCGCCGCGTCGGCTGCGTCGGACGGGTCGAGCACCGCCGATCGCTTGTTGGTGTTGAGGTGGGCGAACAGAGGACTGCGCTCGACGTCGGGCCGCTCGCCCGGCCGCGCACCTTCTCGGCGAGCCGGGTCGCCGTCGACCGGCTCGACCTTGAGGACGTCGGCCCCGAAGTCGGCGAAGAGCTTTCCGGCGTACGGCCCACGCACGCCGCCGGCGAGCTCAACGACGCTGATGCCGTCGAGCGGCTGCATGGACTACGGGTGCTCCCACCTCTGGTGGTTCTCGCACCACTTGTACCGGCCGTGCTC
>CAYUBX010000215.1:0-4226 GCA_964443165.1 uncultured Acidimicrobiales bacterium | reverse complement strand
CAAGCGATCTTCGTAACGGCATGGCGATCAAGGTCTCAGGACAGATCAACGTGATTCTCAACACGGAACACGTCAAACCAGGAAAAGGGCCTGCCTACGTCCAGGTCAAGACGAAGAACATCGAATCCGGTTCCGTGCTCGAGAAGAGACTGCGCTCGGTCGAGGAGGTCGACCCCCGCCCTTGGCGGTGACCCGACCCTGCTTGCCCTTGGTGCGACTCATGGTCGGCATCCTACGGTGAGGTCATGGAGAGCCACACGATGTCGACGCGCACGGCCTTCGAGCGGGTGCGGGACGTGGCGGCCGACGCCGACCGTCCCGTGCTGATGCTCAACCTCAACCAGTACACGGCCGCGGCCTCCTTCCCTGATGGCCAGGCCTATCGGGAGTACATGGCCGCGCTCCACACCGCAGTCGGCAACGCGGGTGGGCGCGTGCTTTGGCGGGCACCGAGCGAAGGCCAGGTCATCGGCTGTGAGCACGATGCCTATGACGAAGTTCTGGCGGTCTGGTACCCGAGCCACCGCGCGTTCCTCGATCTCCGCCACGCCGAGGGAGCCGACGCGATGTTCGCGGGCCGCGAAACCTGCGTGGCCAATGCGTCGATCGTCGCGTTGCCCGCAGAGGGTCCGGGGCTCAGCCCCGTCTAGCTATGTGAAGACGCAGATGGCGCGAGTCTCGACGCTGGCCCGCCCGGGCGCGTCATCACCGGCGGTGGGATCGACGAACGCGGTATGCGGGGTCCAGAACGGCTCGCCGCTCTGGGCTCGGTCGCTGTCGTAGGCCCGGAACAGCACCACCTCGTCGGCGGTCATCTCCGGGAAGGTGAACCACCGGCGCTTGCTGCCCTCCGCCGGCGGCTGCAGCAGGAACGACTCGAACTGCGTCGGCACGCCCCCGTACTCCTCGACCAGGAACGGGGTGAGCTCCGAGCGGTCGACCGTCGTTGCGTCACAGAAGGCGATCGGACGATCGGGCTTGGGGTCGCCGATGTTTCGCCACATCTGCAACGTCACGATCCGCGTGGCGTTGGCCAGGTCGGCGGAGGTCACCTTCGCCGCGGTCATCGAGGGCTTGAGGATGCTGATGTAGGGATGTCCCGGCGTGCGCATCATGGCCTGGTAGCGCTCGGTGTAGAACTAGTTGGACGCCTCAAAATTAACCCGATCCGCGTTGCCGGTCGCCTGCTGTTGGGGGCTGCGGACGATCGCTGGATAAAAGATCACCGCGTCGCAGCCGGTCTCTTCGAGCGCCATCTCGGTCATCTCCGGATGGTGACGCTCGACGACCTCGTTCGCATCGTCCCAGTGGTCGACCTTGGACGGCATCGATCGCAGCTCGAAGCCCTGCTTCTGCCAGCTCAGCTTGGCCCGACGACCGTCGCGAATCTGGGTCTCCACGTGCAGTCGCTCTCCCTCGGTACCCGCCACATACGGGATCTCGGCGCGGCAGTAGACGCTCATCGTCAGTCGGACTCCGGGGAGAGGTGGATGGTCTCGTGTTCTGTCACGAGGTGGGTCATTGCGATGTCATGGGGTTCGACCGGCAACTCGTCGAACAGAAGGCGGTCGACGATCACGCCGATCCGTGGCCGGTCAAGCGGTAGACGGGCAAGGAGTTCATCGTAGTAACCGGCGCCGTGACCGAGGCGGTTACCGGAGCGATCGAATGCGAGTGCCGGGACGACGGCCGCGGAGAGGTGGTGGGGCGGGAGGTCGAGGGCACCCTCGACCGGTTGGGCGAAACCGAATCGGTGCTGTTCCATCGGGCCGATCGCGGGATGGATCGTGAGTGGCCCGTCCTCTGGGGTGCGGGTGACGGCGAACCGCGTCCAGCCGAGCTCGTCGGCCACGGGTTCGAGCGCCATCTCGTGGGGCATCGATCGGTACAAGAGGATCAGGCCCGGAATCTCGCGGAGGAGCGCGGTCAGGTTGCTGTGGATCGCCGCCGTGACCGAGTCGTGGGGAGTGCGGCGCACCGCTCGGACGTGGGCGCGCCATTCGGCCTTGGTGTGGGGGATCTCTTCGGCGGTCACTCGCGGCGACCGTAGCCCGCAGCAGGATGATGAGGTTGTGGAACGAACGATCGTTCCATAAATATGATGGCCTCATGGCCGATTTCCAGTTCACGATCCTCGTCGTTCCCTACATGCGCCGGCGAGGGGAGCAGGTGGCTCTCGCGGGTTCGGACCCCGCGAGGTGGCAGATCTTGATGGAGCAGATCAAGACCCAGATGCAGTTCGCCGAGTCGGTCGGGTACGACGGATTCGCGATGACCGAACAGCACATGCAGGTCGAGGGCATCGAGACCACCACCAACCCGCTCTTCTGGGACTACTTCGTCGCCCAACACACCGAGCGGATGCGAGTGGGGCAGCTGGGGATGAACCTCACCGCCGTCAACCCGATTCAACTCGCCGAGGACCTGGCCATGCTCGATCACTTCACGGGTGGGCGGATGTTCGCTGGGTTCAGCCGGGGCAACACCCCTCGGTGGACGGGGACGTTCGGGCAACACATCGACATTACGTCGACCGAGTCCGACAAGTCCGACGCAGACCAGCGCAATCGGCGGGCGTTCTACGAGAACTGGAATCTCGTCAAGTCGCTGTGGACCCACGACAAGGTGTCGATCAAGGGCGAGTTCTGGGATGCGCCGCCAGAGATGGAGTGGCACTTCCCGCCCACGGACGACTGGGATCCCGGCGCCGTCGACGAGAACAAGGTGTTGCAGGAGATCGGGATCGTCCCGCGGCCGTTGCAGCAGGACCCCCACCCGCCGATCTACGCGCCGTTCAGCTACTCGATGGAGACCTCGAAGTTCTGGGCTCGCGAGGGCGGGAAGATGGTCAGCTTCGTGTCGCCGGACAAGCAGGACTTCATCCACACTGCGCTCGACATCTTCCTTCAGGAGGCACACGACGCCGGCCGGGACACCACGGCCGATCAGGCGCTCGCGCTCGGGGCCCACCTAACGATGGGTCGCACGGCCGAGGAGAGCGCCGATCTCTACGCCGGTTTCGAGGAGCTCTTCAACTGGGCCTACAACGCGCCGCCGTACGTCGTGCCGATGGGGCGAGTGTTCGGCGGTAGCCGCGAGCAGGAACTCCACCACGTCGCCTCGCTGCACGAGGAGTTCGGCGTGACCGAGTTCTTCCTCTGGCATCACGTTGGGTACTTCGAGCAGGAGCAGGAGCTGGCGATGCTCAATGAGTTCGCCCAAGGCGTCATCGCTCCGCTGCGGGCTCGATGACGGCACACCACGTTGTCGAGGTCGACCCGGCGGCCGACGGTCCGGTCACGGTCGAGGTGCGCCAGGCTGGGCGGGTGATCGGCTCGATCACCGTTCCGGCCGCTGGCACTGCTGTCGAGCCCCAGGAGCACGAACCTCAGACGATCGACGAGCGTGGCCGCGAGCTGATCAAGATCGCATGCGACGTGATCTCCCAGAAGGGGTTCGCAGCCACGTCGATGCGCGACATTGCGTCCGCCGCCGACGTTCCGATCGCGACGATGTACCGCCACATCGGGTCGAAGGACGAGCTCCTGTACACCATCACGTCGACGCGGATGCAGGAGCTGTTCGACCACTTCGAGGCGCATCTCTCGAGTGGTGGTTCGCCGGCGGAACGGCTGGCCGAGGCGGTTCGGGTCTACCTCGCCTACATCTCGGAGAACCATCGCTACATCAACCTCGTGTACCGGGAGACCAAGGCGTTGAGCGACGACGCCCGGGCCCGGATCTACGACACCGAGCGGCGCTTCATGGAGCTCTGGCAGCGGATCATCCAGGACGGGATCGACGATGGCGTGTTCGCTCCGATCGACGTGGAGTTGGCCGCCAACCTGGGCTACTTCGCCTGCACCGTCTGGGCGCTCCGCCACTGGAGCATCGGCGATCGGTCCGAGAGCGATGTCGGTGACCTGCTGACGTCGATGGTCATCCGGGGCCTCGCCGCAGAGCACGCTTCGGTCTGATCGCCGTAGCATCGATCCCACACGTCGAAGACCGTCGAGGGGGATCGATGTCCAACGAACCGCAGCACGACGCCGTCATCATCGGAGCCGGCGTCTGCGGTATCTACATGCTCCACCGCATGCTCGGCCTCGGGCTGGACGTCACGGTGCTCGAGGGAAGCTCGGACCTCGGCGGCACCTGGTACAACAACCGCTATATTTTTTTTAGGGTGGACTCCGAGAGCTACACGTACGGCTACTCCTTCGACC
>CAYUBX010000214.1:0-6030 GCA_964443165.1 uncultured Acidimicrobiales bacterium | reverse complement strand
ACATCCCGAGCGACATCATCCTCGAGGGAATGCCCTGGGACTGGGAGAGCTACGGGGAGTATCTCGAATCGATGGAGCGCTGCGGGCCCGCCATCAACCTCGCGGGGCTGGTCGGGCATGCGGCGATCCGGTTCCACGTCCTCGGTGAGCGGGCGATTGCGTCGACGCCCGAGGACGAGCCGGCAGTGAGCGACGCGGAGCTCGCCGCCGTGGTGGAGCTCACCGACGCCTCGATTCGCGCCGGGGCGGTCGGCCTCTCGTTCAATCGGCTCGCCGGGCACGTCTTGCCAGACGGACGGCCGATTCCTGGCACGTTCGCTTCGCACCGCGAGGTGGTGGCCTTGTCCGAGGCGGCTGCGAAGGCAGGCGGGTTCGTGCAGGTGGTCCCGTGTGTCCTGGATCCCGAAGACGACCGTGAGCTCTTTCGAGCAATCACCCAGGAGGCGGGCGCCCGCCTGCTGTTCAGCAGCGTCGTCGAACACGCCAAACATGTGGGCGACGAGATCGACGCGCTGATCGATTCGGGCAGCGACATCACAGGCATCACCCTGCCTCGTCGGTTCGGGCTGCTGTCGGGGCTCACGACCTTCATGCCCTATCGCGGCGAAGCCTGGAAGGCGTTCCGCAAGCTCGACAGGGCCGATCAGCTCGCGCTGCTGGCCGATGACCAGCGCCGCGCGGAGCTCGCCGATGCCATCACCGAGGCCGGCGACTTCGACAAGGCCTCCAAGCGCATGCGCTGGCTCGGCGACGCGGGCCAACCCGACTACCTCCCTGAGACGACCCTCGCGGAAGAGGCCGAATCGGCCGGTCGACGTCCGATCGACCTGTACTTCGATCGCATGCTGGCCTCCGACGGCCAGGCCCTGTACCACCAGGCGTTCGCCAACCACGAGATCGATCTCGTCGAACAGCACCTCGAGCGCGAGTGGGTGCTGCCGGGACTGGGCGACGCCGGTGCCCACGCACGGCAGATCTGCGACGCCGGATACCCGACCTTCTACCTCTCGCACTGGGTGCGAGATCGCGGCACCGTCGACCTTCCGCACGCCATCGCCCAGCTCACCGCCGCGCCCGCAGCGGTTCTCGGACTCGACGACCGCGGCACCCTCGCCGAGGGGCGGCGAGCCGACATCAACGTGATCGATCTCGACCGCCTCGCGGAGCGCCATCCGAGAATCGTCGCCGACCTTCCCAAGGGTGGCCTGCGCCTGACCCAGCCCGCAGAGGGGTACGACGCCACGATCTGCAACGGCGTCATCGTGACGCGACACGATCAGCTGACAGGCACGGGGAACGGAGAGATCCTGCGGCCGAACAGTGCGTGAGCTGATCTGAATCCATCGTTGCGCCCAGAAGGTTCCCTGCCGAGGTCGGAGGAGAGGGCCCTGCCGCCTCACCCGCGGCGGGAGCTGGCCGCGGCGGGCCCCGAGTGCCCGCGCGGGACCGTCAGACCGGCTGCGACCCGATCCCAGGTGGTCGGGCCGACGCCGGCCTCGCGCACCTTGGCCTTCTGCACCCGCTGGGTGGCCTGGGTCTTCGGGAGCTCGTCGACGAACTCGACGTAGCGCGGCACTGCGAAGCGCGGCATGCGCGGAACGAGGAATTCGACAAACTCCTCGGGCGTCAGTTCGGCGCCCGGCCGGAGCACCGCCGCGACCTTGACCTCGTCTTCGCCCTCGTCCGACGCAACCGCGACCGCGGCGCTCTCCACGACATCGGGATGTGTGTTCACGCAGGCCTCCACCTCGAAGCTCGAGATGTTCTCGCCGCGCCGCCGGATGTAGTCCTTCGCCCGATCCTGGAAGTAGAGGAAGCCGTCCTCGTCGTAGACGAACGTGTCGCCGGTGTGGAACCACCCGTTGCGCCACGCTTCGGCGGTCTTGTCCGGCATTCCCCAGTAGCCGAGGTTCATCGTCCACGGCTCGCCGCGAACGATCATCTCACCGGGCGTGTTGGGCGGCACCTCGAAGTCGTGCTCGTCGACGATCCGCACGTCGACGCCCTGCCGGATCCGACCGCAGGTGCGGTGAGTGGCATCGGTGACGGGCAGGCCCGTGCTGTTGGCCGGCACGTTGAGCTCGGTCATGTTGTAGGCGGTCTGCACCTTCACCCCGAAGCGTGCGGCGAACGCCTCGACGTCGGGAATCAGCGGCCCCATGAGCACGAACCCGAGGGTGTTGTCCGCGTCGTCTGGTCGCTCGGGCTGCGCCATCAAGAAGAGGGCCATCGGCGCCATCATCACCATGGTCGTGCAGCCATACTCCCGGACGTCTGTCCAGAATTCATCGGTGCTGAAACCGTCGCGCAGGACAACACGACCGCCGTCGGTCGCCGCGCCGAACACGGGGCCCTTCCCGGTCACGTGGTACGGGGCAAACGGCGAGTACTGCACGTGCGGCCCTGGCGCCTGGTCCCAGTCGATGTGCCGGATCGACTGGAACTGCCCCCAGGGCACCATCACGGCCTTGGAGGGTCCGGTGGTGCCGGACGTGAAGATCAATGCCGCCAGATCCCAGACATCGGGACCGTCGCGAGGCGTGGGTCGGGCCTCTGCGAAGAAGTCGGTCGCCGGGACGATGTCGAATCCGAGCGAGCCGCTCGCTTCTACCGGATGTTCACCGAACACGACGACCGTCTTCAGGTGGTCGAGGTCGGGTGCAACGGCGACGACCTCTGCCATGAACTGCGCGTCCACGAACGCCATTTCAGCGCCGGTGAGGTTGATCGCGTGGGTCAGCCACGACCCCTTGTAGGACGTGTTGAGCGGCGCTTCGATCGCGCGCAGCCAGGCGCATGCGATCCACGACACAACCGCCTCGATCCCGTTGGGAAGCAGGGACACCACTGGGCGGCCCGTCTCGACACCGGCGCGATCGAGCGCGTCGGCCCACCGAAGCGACGTGTCCAGAGCCTCACCCCAACTGCGCTCGGCGCCGTCGACCTCCTGCACGAACGGGTCGTTCGGGCGTTGCCCTGCGTGGTGCGCGACCGCTTGCGGCAGGCGCATGTTCATCGAGTCTGTGGTCACACCAGGGCTCCGCTCGACATCCGGATCGTGGAGGCCGGTGGTTCCGAAGCGTCGGGATCCATCGCGGGACGGTCTCCGAGAATCGACACGCGGTTGCCCTGTCGCTCGTCGGGCCAGTAGTCCCAGATCGCGAAGTGCTGCAGACACCGGTTGTCCCACAGCGCGATGTCGTTGCGTTCCCACCGGAACCGGATCTGGAACTCCGGTCGCTCGACATGACGGAACAGCCGACGGAGAAGGTCCGCTCCCTCCTCGTCGTCGAGCTCCTCGATCCTCGTGGTGAAGGATCGGTTGACGTAGATGGACGGCCGGCCGGTCTCGGGGTGGGTCCGAACGACCGGGTGGATCGCGGACGGGTACTCCGTGCCATCGTCGTCGACCCCTCGATCCGCATACCGCCCGCGGTAGATGTGCTCCGACTCGTGATGGGCGCTCAGCCCCCGGAGAAAGGCTCGCCGATCATCAGGGAGGGTCGCGTAGGCCGCCTCCATGCTCGCGAACATCGTGTCGCCGCCTCCCCCTTCGGGCAGCGTCTGGATCTGGAGCATCGTGGCCATCGGGGGCCGTTCATCGCAGGACACGTCTGTGTGCCATCCGTTGCCGTTGGCCACGGGGGAATCACGGTGGGCGTGAATGACGAACACCGCGCCATCGTCGCCCTCCGCTGGAGCGGCCGGGTGACGATGGAGCGGTCCGAAGCGCTTGGCGAACTCGACCTGGGCTGCAGGATCGAGCCGTGATTGATCCTTGAAGAAGAGGACACCGTGACGGAGAAACGCCTGGTGGATCGCCTCGAACTGATCGTCGTCAACGCCCTCGGAGATGTCGATTCCCCACACCTCCGCGCCCAGGATCGGCGACACAGGTCGGATGTCGATCCCTTCCCCCATCACCCGAGTCTCGACCTTCCGCCCGCTCGCTTCAACCGCGCCGACACCGGCGTGCCGAATTCCGTCGAGTGCGAGCGCGCCAGTTCCGGAGCGCCCCCACTCAGCGAAGGGGCTCGAACCTGCGGCGGCCGCGCGCACGCGTCCGGCATGATGGCGGGCATGGAACCCACCTTCGACGTCGTGTGGCCGCGATCCCCCAGTGGCGTGGAGCGCCGACGGCAGGCGCCACGACTCGACGACCTCAACAGCCGCCGGGTGGCGTTCCTGTGGGACTACCTGTTTCGTGGCGACGAGCTGTTCCCGCTGCTCGAGACGGAGCTCACCGCCCGGTATCCCGACATCGAGATCGTCGGGTACCAAACGTTCGGCAACCTCCACGGACCCGACGAGAAGGAGCGGGTGGGCCGCCTCCCCGACGATCTCCGCAACCGGGGCATCGACGCCGTCGTCTCGGGGATGGGGTGTTGAGGCAGCTGTACGCCCGCCGTGATGCGGGCCGCGATGGCAGCCGAGGCTGCAGGGATTCCGTCGGTCTCCATCGTGTGCGAGGGGTTCGAAGGTCAGGCCGCAGCGACCGGTCGCGGTCACGGGTTCGACCACCTGCCGCTCGCGGTGACGGTCGGCCACGTCGACACGCAGGGGCTCGACGAGCTGTTCGCCAACTTCTCCGGCTCGACCGTCGACCGCGTGGTCGCCGGTCTGACGACCGGCGCGACCAACGGCACTGACCACGTTCAGGGAGAGGATGAGCCGGGCGGCCTCGACGTCGTCGCCTCGGGAACGATCGACGAGATCAACGCTCGGTTCATCGCAGAGGGCTGGACGGATGGCCACCCCGTGCTCCCGCCCACCCGAGATCGAGTCGAGGCGTTTCTCACCGACTCAGGTCACGATCCGTGGAAGGCCCTCGGGATCGCAAAGTCGTCGGGACGAGACATCACGGTCTGGTCCATCGCCGTGAACGCGGTGATGGCGGGGTGCCGCCCTGAGCATCTACCCGTCCTGATCGCGATGGCCGAGATCCTCGCCGACCCTGGCTACGGCGCGGAACACAGCGGCAACACCACCGGTGCGGATGCTCTCGCCATCGTGAGCGGGCCCAACACGCAACAGCTCGGCTTCAACAACGGCGTCGCCGCGATGCGAGAAGGGACCCACGCCAACACGAGCGTCGCCCGCTGGCTCCGCCTGTATCTGCGCAATGTGTTCGGGTTCACCGCGGACGAGCACGACAAGGCGACCTTCGGCAACCCCGCCCGCGTGATTCTCGCAGAAGACATGGCCTGCCTCGCCGAGATCGGCTGGGACCCGGTGGCTGAGGCGTTCGGCGGCGACGCGGCCGACGACTGGGTCACGATGGCCCGCCTCAACAGCGGCACCATCGTGGGGAGCGTCTTCGGCTCGACCCCCGAGGAGATGGTCGCATACCTCGGCAACGGCCTGGCGCGGACCGCCGCCTGGGACCTCAGCCATCTCTACGGGCTCGGCCGCGACCAGTTCTCACCGCTCCTCGTCCTGTCGCCCATTCTGGCGAGGACGATCGCGAGCGCCGGGTGGAGCAAGGCCGATCTGCAAGCCGCGCTCTTCGAAACGGCCCGCATCCCCGCCCAGACGTTCGAGAAGCTCATCGGTGAGTGGAGCAACATCACGGCTGGGCGGCGCACCCTCGTCGACATCGTCGACGAAGGCGGCTTGCCCGAGGTGTTCGCGACATCGGACGACCCGACTCGGCTGGTTCCCCTCGTGACCCGACCCGAGCAGCTGCTCATCGCGGTGGCCGGCGACCCCAATCGAACCAACGCTTACGCCTTCAGCAACGACGGCCCGCACGGCTGGTGGACGACCAGACGCATCGACCACACACCGGCCAGCGACCTGGTGTGCCGCGTTCGGGGCACCTGACTGCGCACCGCCTTCGTTCTGGGAAGGTCGCGCTGGCCTCAGAGCGAGCGCGACGTTCCCACAAGCAGAGGAACGCGCTGTCAGGTACCCGGGTCGGCGGCAAGGCCGTCGAAGGGACCCAGGGTCAGGGCTCCTCCGTCGACGGTGAAGCAGGCACCGTTGGCGAAGCCGCCCACCGGTGCGACGAGGTAGTGCACGAGCCCGGCG
>CAYUBX010000213.1:0-6056 GCA_964443165.1 uncultured Acidimicrobiales bacterium | reverse complement strand
GCTCGTCCTCCATGCCCATGGCCCAGGCGCCCTGCTGGGTGCTGCACGAGATGGCCTCGAGTTCCGACAGGCCCAGATCCTCGACGAACACCTGCATCTCACGCGCGTGCCAGTGTCCGTACGGGGTGAGGGCGAAGCCGCTCTCGGAGCCACAGATCAGGCGCACACCTTCGTCGTAGGCCTTCCGCATCATCTTGGCGGTGGCAGCAATCTCACCGCGGAAGACGTCTTCCATCCCGGGTGACGCGCCGACCTTCGCTCCGAAGTCGGCGAGGTTGGCGAGGAACGTGAACGTCGGGCAGAGTGCGGCACCGCTCTCGATGATGGCTTCGAGCCCGGCCTCGTCCATGAAGGACGCGTGCAGGATCAGGTCCACGCCCACCTCTGCGCACACCTGGACACTCGCCGCGTTGCGGCAGTGCGCCATCACAGGAACGCCCAGCTCGTGGGCCGCATCGCATGATGCGGTGAGTTCGTCTCGGCTCCAGACCAGCAGTTCGCCCGGATGGCCCGGTACCGACCCCGTGGCGTGGATCTTGATCCAGTCGGCGCCGTACTTGATATGGCGCCGTGTCCAGGTGATGACATCGTCGACGCTGTTGACCACCTGCGCGTACCCGACGGTGCCCGAGTCCGGAATGAGACGGCCGGCGGTGCCTCCCACGGCGGTCAGCAGCGCCTGTACGCCTGTCTTCATCCGCGGCCCCTCCGCCACGCCGGCGTCGATGGCGTCGCGCAAGGACGGTCCGATGCCGTGAGCGGTGTCCGGATCGACGAACGACGTCACCCCGGCTCGCAGGATCTTCTGCAGGTTCTGTGCTGTGGTCAGCGCCACCATCGTGGGGTCGCGGTGAAAGAACAACTCGTCGTTGGACTGGACGTCGTCGAACGAGCAGTGCAAGTGGGCGTCGATGAGGCCGGGCATCACGGTCTTCGACGACGCGTCGATGCGAGTTGCGTCGGGCGCAGCGCGCTCGATCGCAGCGTCGCCGATTGCGACGATCTCGTCACCGCTCAGCAAGACGGCCGTGTCGGACTGCGGCGCGGCACCCGTTCCATCGATCAACGAGCCACCGGCCAGAAGCAGCTGATTGGACATGACCTAAGGTTAGGTCCCAGGCGCACACCGAGAGCCGAACGGACCGAGGAACGGTACAGAGGAGGCGTGCCCACATGGGATACTGCATCTCGATCAACATCGACGACTGCATGAGTTCGGGCAAGTGTGTGGCCGACTTCCCGCAGGCCTTCGAGTTCGACGACGACGAGCTGGCCAGCCTGGCGAATCCGTCGGCGCTGAGCGACGACGACATGATCCGCGCTGCGCTCAACTGTCCGAGCCGGGCGTTGGTGGTGACCGACGACGACGGCGAAGTCATCCCCACCTGAGCCGATGTCGCAGTACCCGCACCTGTTCTCGCCGATCAGGGTGGGAACGATCGAACTCCCAAACCGCATCGTGTTCGCGGGTCACGGTTCGCGGTTCGTCGATTGGCATCACCATCACCTGGTCGACCGTCAGGCCCACTATCTGGCCGAGCGGGCGAAGGGCGGTGCCGGGCTGATCATCCAGGGGTCGTCGATGGTTCACCCGACCGGTCTCGGCGCCGCCGGGGTGAACGAAGTCTGGTCGGACGACTCGATCCCCTCGTACTCGGCGGTCGCCACCGCCGTGCACGACGCCGGTGGCCGCATCTTCGGCCAACTCTCCCACCTCGGCCGCCAAGGCCACACCTTCTCGGCCCACCGCGAGCTGTGGGCGCCGTCGGCCGTCCCGGATCCCGCCAGTCGCGTGGTGCCCCATGCCATGGACCCACACGACATCGCCGAGCTGATCGACGCGTACGGCGACGGCGCCCACCGACTTCAGCAGTCCGGGTTCGACGGGATCGAGGTGTACCTGGCCCACGGGTACCTCCTGTGCGAGTTCCTCAGCCGGTTTTCCAACACCCGAGCCGACAGTTACGGCGGCTCCCTCGCCAACCGGTGCCGGCTGCCCCTGGAGGTGATCGATCGCGTGCGCTCGGTCGTGGGCGACGACATGACCGTCGGGATCAGGGTCAGCGCGGACGAGTTCGTGCCCGACGGTCTCGAACCGGCCGAATGCGTCGAGATCGTGCATCACCTGCTCGAGCGCGCTCGCATCGACTTCGTCAGCGTGAGCCAGTCGAACTATGCGTCGATCGATCGCATGATCCCCGACATGAGCTACCCGCGGGCGCCGTTCGCCCACTACGCCCGCTCGGTGCGTGAGGTCACCTCGGGGGTCCCCGTATTCGCCGTGGGGCGTCTCGTCACGCCCGAACAGTGCGAGCCACTCATCGCGGATGGCACCGCCGATCTGGTGTGCCTGGTCCGGCCGCTCATCGCCGACCCCGAGTTCCCAGTCAAGGCCCGCGACGGGCAGCGCGCAGAGATCCGCGAGTGCATCAGCTGCAACGTGGGCTGTCGCGGTGGGCCTCACCGTGGAGCACCGATCGCCTGCCTGGTCAACCCGGTAGTCGGTCACGAGGCCAGCTGGGGCATCGGCAAGCTCGGCCTCGCACCGGTGTCGCGTCGGGTACTCGTGATCGGCGGCGGCCCCGGAGGCCTGAAAGCAGCCGAGACCGCGGCGCGGCGAGGCCACGAGGTGACCCTCCTCGAGTCATCCGACCGTGTGGGAGGTCAGGTATTGGTAGCAGCCGCTGCGATGCCGTACCGCGACGAGTTCGCCAACTCCGTTCGCCAACTCGCCGCAGAGGTGCAACGGCTCGGGGTCGACGTTCGGTGCGGGGTCGAGGCCGATGTCGACACCGTGCTCTCGTTCGACCCGGGCGTGGTCGTGGTTGCCACGGGCTCCACGCCCGGTCGGCCCGACGTTCCAGGCATCGACTCCGACCATGTGGCGTCGGTGCACGACGCCATCACCCGCGGTGTGACTGGCCCCCGCGTCGTCCTCGTCGATTCCGGCGAAGCCGACTGGAAGTGCCTCACCACCGCCGAATGTCTGGCCGCCGCCGGCCACCAGGTGACGATCGTCACCCCGGTGCCGATCGGTGCCGAGATCGACGCCTTCTCGAAGCCGCCGCTGCTGCGCCGGCTCCGTGCCGCGGGCGTCGAGTGGATCGAGTACCACCGCCTGGCAAGCGTCGCCGACGCCAGCGTCGAGATCGTCGAGAGCCTGACCGCCACTACGCGCACGCTCGCGGCCGACAGCGTGGTGTTGGCTTGGTACGGCGTCGCCGACGACGGCCTCGTGCGGCGGTTGCGTGACGCCGGGCTCGATCAGGTTCACGCCGTCGGCGACGCATTGGCCCCCAGACGCGCGATCGACGCAGTATGGGACGGATTTCGGGTCGCAACGGCGATCTGAGCAGCGGAAGGCACCAACTCATTGACCTGCTCCATCATCGTCACGGGCGCCGGCGCCGGGATCGGCGAGGCCATCGCCCGCCGCGCGGCCGCCGAGGGTCGCCGGGTCGGCGTGCTCGATATCGACGGCGAGGCCGCCGACCGCGTCGCGTCGTCACTTCCTGATGCCGTAGCGCTCAAGGCCGCTGTCAGCAGGCCGGACGAGGTCGAAGCCGTCCTCGACACATTCGGGACGCCGAACGCATGGGTGAACAATGCGGGGATCGTCCGATTCGGCCCACTGCTCGATCTGGCCGTCGACGACTGGCGGGCCGTCCTCGAGGTCAACGTCACCGGCACCTTCGTCTCATCGTGTGCCGCGGCGCGCCGGATGGCCGGCGAGCAGGGCGGAGCGATCGTGAACCTGACGTCGATCAACGGGATCCACGCCGGGCCTAATGCAGGTGCCTACGCGTCGTCGAAAGCCGCGATCGCCATGCTCACCGAGCAGATGTCGCTCGAGTGGGGCTCCCGGGGCATCAGGGTCAACAGCGTCGCTCCCGGTCTCATCGACGGCGGCATGTCGGCGCCCATCTTCGCCGATCCCGAATTCCGTCGGCGGCGCACCGAGAAGGTTCCGGCGAGACGGCTGGGCACGGTCGACGACATCGCTGCGGCGGTCATGTTCCTGTGCTCCGACGACGCCGACTACATCACCGGACACCAGTTGGTGGTCGACGGCGGCGTCGTGAACTCGATCATCGCCAACCTACCCCGCCCCGAGTCCGTCGACGGAGTCGGCCTCGAGGACACAGACCGAGCCGGGGCCGAGGACGGGCGATGACGCTCGGATTGAAGGTCGCGCCACATCACATCTCGTGGTCCGACCTGAGGTCCGCTGCCGTATTCGCGGACGAGTCCGGCCTGTACGACCACTTCTGGCATTTCGACCACTTCTACCCCATCACCGGCGACACTGACGGTCCGTGCCTCGAGGCCTGGGTCACGCTGTCGGCACTGGCCGAAGCCACCAGCCGCATCCGGCTGGGGTGCATGGTGAATGGCGTCCATCACCGACACCCTGCGGTCACCGCCAACATGGCGTCCGCGCTCGACATCGTCAGTGCTGGACGCTTCGAACTGGGGATCGGCTGTGGGTGGAACGAGCAGGAGTCCGGCGCCTACGGGCTGACGCTCGGATCGATCGCAGAGCGCCTCGATCGGCTCGACGAAGCACTCGAGATCATCGTGTCGATGCTCGGGGAAGAGGTGACGTCCTTCCACGGCCGCTTCTACGACATCACCGACGCCCGGAACGAGCCAAAAGGGCCGCAGCAACCGCTGCCGATCTGTGTGGGCGGGGCTGGCGAGCGCCGGACGTTGCGTACGGTGGCTCGGTTCGCTTCGCATTGGAACCTGCCCATGTACGACCCGGACACGTTCGGGCACAAGCGCGGCGTGCTCGCTGCCCATTGTGCCGACATGGGCACCGATCCGGCCTCCATCACAGTGTCGTCACACGTGTTCGTTCCTGCCGGGGCCGACCTCGGCCGCATCGAGCACGAGGTCGCCGCCCAGGAGGCGGCAGGCATCGACCAGGTCATCGTCTACTTTCAACCGCCGTTCGAACTTGCCGAGCTCGAGACGGTCACCGCGCGGCTCGACGACCTGGATACGACGGGGCCGGGGTGCGGGTGAGAGATTCCCGACGATACCTCCACCGCGAGCCCAAGGATTTCGCGAACCAGGACCTCCGCGGCCGCAGCTTCGACGGTCGTTACCTGTTCGACGCCGACTTTCGTTGCGCCGAACTCGCCGACGCGAGCTTCGTGCGCTCGATGCTCGAAGGGGCTCGCTTCGACCGATGTGCGTTGGCGAACGCGTCATTCCGTGAGGCCCACCTGGCCCATGTCCGCATTCGGGACGCCGACCTTCGCAACGCCGACCTCGGACACGACCGTGACCGTCGAGACCACCGGGTCACGGCCAACTACTGCGACATGTCACGGTCGATCCTGGACGGCGCCGATCTGTCGCGTCTCCGGGCCACCCATGGACGGTTCGAAGACGCGTCCTTCCGAGGTGCCGTTCTCGACCGAGCGGTCCTGGTTGCCGTGGTGCTCACCGGGGCCGTGATGGGTGATGCAACACTGCGCTTCACCGACCTGTCACGCGCCCGTCTCGAAGGTGCCGACCTTCGTGGTGCCGACCTGAGCTTCGCCAATCTCTCCGGCGCGAATCTCACCGCCGCGCTCCATGACGAGTCCACCGTCTGGCGGGGAACGCGATATAACCAACGGACCCGTTGGTTCGACGGTGAACGGCGGCGCGCACCTCTGTACAAGGCGGAGCAGGACACCCCCGCTGTCGAAGCCGCGCCAACACCACTGCAGTGAGCTGTCCCCGACGCGGTTCGAGCTGGTCCAGGCGTCCGCACCCGGTGCCGTCCCTCTCGACAGGTACGTCCGGTCGACGGGCGAAGAGGACCTCCACCTGACGGGTGTCGCCGTCGTCGCCACGTCGCCAACCGATTCCTGATCAGGAATTTGGTAGATTCCAGGCCGTGGGATACGACGAGACCGCGATCCGGGACCTCACACGGCGCACGCTCGACTTAGGGCGGGCCAAGACGACCGATCTGGCTCCCGACGTGATGTACCAGCCCGCCTCCGCCTACCTCGACCAGGAGCGGTTCGAGCACGAGGTCGACCGGGTGTTCCGACGAC
>CAYUBX010000212.1:0-6094 GCA_964443165.1 uncultured Acidimicrobiales bacterium | reverse complement strand
ATCGCGTCACCCCAGCGCCGTCAGATCGCCGAGGGACACATCACAGTCGATGAACAGACCCAGGAGGGCGTCGACGTCCGAGAGAACCGCGAGATCCTCGAGATCGATCAGTGCCTGAACGGCGCACTCCGACGCCTCGTGGGGCAACCCCTGCGCGACGAAGAGGTCGACGAGCGCACTGCGCGCCTCGGGACTGTCGCGGAGGGCGGCCTGAAGCTCGGGAGTGATCGCCGAGGTCAGCAGTTCGAGCTGTTGGCTGACGTCGTCCGGAGAGGTCCCGAGGCCGATCGCTGCCAGCTGTCGAGCCGTGATGTCGCACGAGGCGAACAGGTCCACGAGGTCCTGGTCGACCTCGCCGAGGATGTCCACATCGGTGGCCAGCGCCTCTGTGATCACGCACTCCGCCTGTTCCTCGGTGAATCCGAGATCGAGAAGCGGCTGGATCGCAGAGGAGGGTGCTGCCGTCGCAGGTTGAGAGGTCGGCGTCCCGCCTGCGGTGGTCGATGTCGATGCCACGGCGCCAGGCTCGGGAGCTGCGTCGGTGACCTCTTCGGAGTCGCCGCTGGCACGTCCATCGGAGCCGTCGTCGTCGCTGCATCCCAGCAGCAGAACCGCGGCGGCGCCCAGGACGAGAAGTGACGGGAGGCGGAGTCGCATCGTCACAGTCCGAGCAGGTCGTGGAGGCCGCGAAGGGTCGAGAGCACATCGCAACCGAGGTGCACGAAGTCGGCGACGCCCGCCTCGCGGAGCGACTGCTCGTCCTCTCCGGGAGAGCCGGCGAGGTAGACCCGCTCGGCGCCTGCCTCGACGAGCGCTGCAGCAGCCGCCGGTCCCCATTCGGCGTAGACAGCGTCGGACGAGCAGATGCACGCGACCCGTGCTCCGCTCGAGGCGAAGGCAGCGGCCAGCGATTTCGCGGTGTCATGACCCCCATCGCCCACGGCCTCGGCGCCTCCCACTTCGAAAAGGTTCTTGGCGAACGTGGCCCGTGCGGTGTGGGTGGCGATGTCGCCCAGGTTGGCCAGGAACACCGTCGGGCGAGCCGCCGCAGCATCCGCGGCATCGCGGAGGCTCTCGAACGGTGCGGCGAGCCGGAATTCGACCTCGTCGGCCGCGCCAGCTCGGGTGATCGGCGCCTCGTGGACGTCGGGGAACTCGTTGACACCGGTGATCTGTGTGCGACGAGTGGAGAGTGCGACGAGGGTGGCCGCCTGCGTCTCTGCGACCGCTGCCCGGATCGAGCCATCGGCGAGAGCAGCCGCCATCCCGCCGACTGATTCGATCTTCTGGAGGACGTTCCATCCGGCTTCGGCGAGCTGTCGAGTCAGATCCTCCACGTACCAGCTCCCGCCGGCGGGATCGATGACACGGGCGGCCTGGGTCTCCTCCTGGAGAATCAGCTGGGTGTTGCGGGCGACGCGAAGTGCGAACTCGTCGCTGGCTCCGATCGCGCTGTCGAAGGGGCGCACCGTGATTGCGTCGGCGCCGCCGACCGCTGCTGCGAAGCACGCCGTCGTAGTGCGCAGCATGTTCACCCAGGGGTCACGCTGGCTCATCATCGAGGCGGCGGATGTTGCGTGGATCACCATCGGAGCGGCGGCTGGGTCGCCGCCGCTGGCCTCCACGATGCGGGCCCATCCGGTTCTGGCCGCTCGGATCTTTGCAGTGGCGAGGAACTGATCGGCTCCGAGCGACAGGGTGAACTCGAGCGAGCGGGCGGCGTCGTCGACCTCGAGGCCTGCCGCCGTCAGGGCGCGCAGCCAGGCCACGCCGGTGGCGAGAACGGCTCCGAGTTCCTGGGCGTCCGATGCACCCGCGTTCGAAACGGCGGTGCCGTCGACGGCGACCGGACGGACCGCCGCGTGGGATCCGCGGAGGGCTGAGGTCTCGTCGGCGAGCTCGGCGAGTTCGTCCGCGTCCACGGGCGTTCCCGTGCGGAAGGCCTCACCGAAGGGGTCTGCGCCGAGACACCCGCTCACCGCGGAGCCAGGGAGGTCCCGGCGTTCGATCAGTGCGAGGAGTGCTGCCCGCTGTCCCGTCGTGCTGGGTGCGCCCAGATGAACCGGCGCGAGATCGAGGTACACCCCGTCGAGGAGCGCATCGAGTTCGTCCACTGATTCGGGCGCGGCGATGACGGTGACCCCCATCACGCCCCGCTCCAGGTCGCGGAGAATCGCCTCGTTGGCCGTGTGCCCCAAAGCCGAATGGCTCTGACGGATCTCCCAGCCGAGGACTCCGCCGGCCGCTGCCGAGCCACGCGTGTAGGGAGCCGCGCCCGGGACGCCCGACTCGTCGCCGTCGGCGGAGTGTGCCTCGCGTGTGTACAGCGGGGACCGGGTGACGCCGTCGTCGATGACCTGATCGAGGGAGGTGAGCGCTCGCCCGCGAAGCGCGGTGCTCGCTGAGGACTCCCAGTCCTGCATCGAGACGGCATCGAACTCCGTGCCGTCGAAGGGGCTGCTGGGGGCGGACTCGCGGTCGGGCGGCATGGCTTCCTACGCTATTGCAAACGGGCCCAGGAACCCCGGGGCCGACGTGGCATTCTGGACCGCACGATGAGCTCAACCTCTCCCTCCACCGGCGACCACATCCCCGCGCATCGCTACGACGCTGATCTCGCCGATCGGATCGAGGTGAAGTGGCAGGATCGATGGGCCGAGCGCGGCACGTACCACACCTCCAACCCGTCGGGATTGCTGGCGGAGGGCGCAGCCGACATCGAGGGTCAGCCGAAGCTGTTCATCATGGACATGTTCCCGTACCCCTCGGGTTCGGGACTCCACGTCGGACACCCGCTCGGATACATCGGAACCGACGTGTTCGCCCGCTACAAGCGGATGACCGGCCACAACGTGCTGCACACGATGGGCTACGACGCCTTCGGTCTGCCCGCGGAAGAACACGCTCGTCAGACGGGTGAGCACCCGCGCATCAACACCGAGAACAACATCGCCAACATGAGCCGTCAGCTGGCCAGGCTCGGCCTTGGCCACGACGACCGACGCTCCATCGCGACCACAGACGTCAGCTACTACCGCTGGACGCAGTGGATCTTCCTGCAGATCTTCAACAGCTGGTACGACACCGACGCGGAGCGGGCCCGGCCGATCAGCGAGCTCGAAGAGGAGTTCGCTGCGGGCACCCGGACGCCCACGAGCGGCGTGTGGGCCGACATGGACGACGCGGCGCGCCGAGCCGAGCTGGAGAATCACCGCCTGGCCTACCTGGGGCAAGCGCCGGTCAACTGGTGCCCCGCCCTCGGCACCGTCCTGGCCAACGAGGAGGTCACCGCAGAAGGACGTTCCGAGCGCGGTAATCATCCGGTGTTCCGCCGTCCGATGAAGCAGTGGATGATGCGGATCACCTCGTACGCGGACCGGTTGCTCGCCGATCTCGACCTGCTGGATTGGACCGACTCGATCAAGACGATGCAGCGCAACTGGATCGGGCGGTCCGAGGGTGCGCACATCAGCTTCGATGTCCCCGCCCGGTCCGGTACGCGCATCGAGGTCTTCACCACCCGACCCGACACGCTGTTCGGCACCACGGCCATGGTGCTCGCACCGGAGCATCCGCTCGTGGACGAATTGGTCGCGGATGCCTGGCCAGAGGGCACGCCGGGCATGTGGACCGATGGGGCGGCCACCCCTGCCGAGGCGGTCGAGGCGTGCCGCCGTCGAGCGGCAGAGATGACCGACCTGGAGCGCCAGGAGAACAAGACCAAGTCGGGCGTGTACCTCGGCGTCGACTGCACGGTCCCGGTGAACGGCGTCGACGTCCCGGTGTTTATCTCGGACTACGTGGTCATGGGGTACGGAACCGGCGCCGTTATGAGCGTGCCGGGCCAGGATCAGCGCGACTGGGACTTCGCGACCTTGTACGGCATCGATATCATCCGCACCGTCGAGCCTCCTCGAGACTTCGACGGGGAGGCCTACGTGGGGGAGGGGCCGGCGATCAACAGCGACTTTCTCGACGGCCTGCTGATCGACGACGCCAAGAACGCCATCAACGACTGGCTCGAAGCCGAAGGCCACGGTTCGCGCACCACCACGTACAAGCTGCGCGACTGGCTCTTCTCGCGGCAGCGGTACTGGGGCGAGCCCTTCCCGATCATCTACGACGAGGTCGGCCTGCCGATCGCAGTACCAGAGGACCAGCTCCCGGTGGAGTTGCCCGAGCTCATCGACTGGGCGCCGCGTGCGCTGGACGAGAACTCCGACCCCGAACCGCCGCTCGGTCGCGCCGAAGCGTGGGTGAGCGCGCGGTACGACCTGGGCGATGGCCGTGGCGAGCGCGACTTCGTGCGCGAGCTCAACACGATGCCGCAGTGGGCCGGCAGCTGCTGGTACTACCTGCGCTACCTCGACCCCACCAACGAGGACCATCTGGTGGATTCCGCGGTCGAGCAGTACTGGATGACCGACGCCCAGGGTCGGGTGGGCGGCGTCGATCTGTACGTCGGCGGCGTGGAGCACGCGGTGCTCCACCTTCTGTACTCCCGCTTCTGGCACAAGGTGCTGTTCGACCTGGGTCACGTCTCGGGGCCCGAGCCATTCCAGCGCCTGTACAACCAGGGCTACATCCAGGCCGCCGCCTACCAGGACAGCCGCGAGATCTACGTCGACGCCGAAGCGGTGGTCGAACGCGATGGCCGCTTCTGGTTCGAGGACCAGGAGGTCACCCGCAAGTTCGGGAAGATGGGCAAGTCGCTGAAGAACTCGGTGACCCCCGACGACATGTACGCCGCGTACGGCGCTGACACGCTGCGGCTGTACGAGATGTTCATGGGCCCGCTCGATCAGGACCGGCCGTGGGAGACCAAGTCGGTGATCGGCTCCCACCGCCTGCTGCAGCGCGTGTGGCGCAACCTCGTGGACGAGGAAACGGGCGAGCTCACGGTGGCAGATGTGGAGGCGTCGGAGGACCTGCGTCGGCACACTCACCGCACGATCGCCGCCGTGGACGAAGCGATGGACGACCTCCGTTTCAACTCCGCCATCGCGCGCATCACCGAACTCAACAACGAGCTGACCAAGGTTGACGGACCCGCACCACGTGAGGTCGCCGACCCTCTCGTGCGGATGCTCGCGCCCCTCGTCCCACATGTGGGGGAGGAGCTGTGGGAGAAGCTGGGCAACTCGGATTCGGTGGTCTACGCCAGCTTCCCCGAGGCCGATCCCGCCCAGCTGGTGGAGGACACCATCGAGGTGCCGGTCCAGGTCAACGGCAAGGTGCGGTCGCGCATCGATGTGGCGGCCGACGCGGACGCCGACGCGCTCGAGGCCGCGGCACTCGCTGACGCCCGGATCGCTGAGCTCGTCGAGGGCAAAGAGATCCGCAAGGTCATCGCCATCCCAGGCCGGATGGTCAATCTCGTCATCGGCTGAACGCAGCGCAGCCAGCAACCCCGTCGCGAAGAAAAGTTCTCAACGGGGTTGCACCAATAGCAGGCCCAGCAGCAGTGATCAGCCGGCTTGGATGCCGAAGATCGCCGGTTCCAGGATCTTCGTGTGACCGGCGCTGGGGAGGGCTGCGGCGATCGCTGCAGCGGCGTCGGGCTCGCTGAGCGCTCCGACCGTGGGGCCGCTTCCACTCAGCCAGGCCGCGTGCGCTCCGGCCTCGAGGGCCCGTTCGATCGCGTCGGCGCTCGCCGGCTGATCGGTGAGGCGAGCGGCCTGGTGGAGACGGTCGTCGCATGCGACGCGAAGCGTGTCCATGTCGCCTGTGGCGAGGGCGGCGACGAGGAGCGACGCATGACCGAGATTATGGACTGCGTCCGCCATGCTCACTTCCGCGGCCAGGCGTGAACGCGACGACGACGTCGACGTCTCCGTGTGCGGAATCCACGCCACGAAGGCCAGAGGAGGCGGAGGCAAGCGGACGGCGTGTCCGCCCGCGACCACGGTGAACCCGCCGTACACCGACGCTGCGGCGTTGTCGGGGTGGCCCTCAGCCGCCGCGACGCTCGCCAGCAGCTCTGCGTAGTGGATCGAGCCCGACCGTGAGAGGGACGCCGCCGCGGCTCCCGCCACCCTCGCCGCGCCGGAGTAGCCGAGCCCCTTGCCCGGCGGGATCTTGGTCTCGGCGAACA
>CAYUBX010000211.1:0-6118 GCA_964443165.1 uncultured Acidimicrobiales bacterium | reverse complement strand
GGTCACCCGCGTTCACGAGATCGGCAACGACCTCACCCTCGAAGTCCCGCACCACCGTGCCCTCGGGCACCGACACGATCTGATCGCCACCGCCGCGCCCGTGCTTCTTCTTGCCCTGCCCATGGGAGCCGTCATCGCCACGACGGAACGGGAAGTCCCGGAACGCCAAGAGCGAGGCGACGTTGCGATCGGCCACCAGCCACACGTCGCCGCCACTCCCGCCGTCGCCGCCGTCCGGCCCGCCCTTCGCCACGTGGGCTTCACGCCGGAACGAAACGCAGCCGGCTCCGCCATCGCCACCCTTGGCGTGGAGGTTGCACTCGTCGACGAACCCGGACACATCCGCCAAGGATACGGACCGAGCCCTCGCAGCCGGTCACCCAATTCGGACGGTTCAGAGGCGATACAGCCGCTGCGCGGTGCCGCCCACGATCGCATCCCGGTCAGCGTCGGGGACCCCGTCGAAGATCGTCTCGACGACCCCGCTCGAACAGGGCCACGTCGAGTCGCGGTGCGGGTAGTCGTTGCCCCACATCAAGTTGTCGACCCCGATGAGTTCGCGGCACAGCACCGCCGACCGGTCGTCTTCAATCGTGGCGAGGAAGTTGGTCGCCCAGTACTCGCTCGGAGGCCGATCGAGCGCAGGATCGACCGACGTGGGATCCCGCATCCAGCCCTGGTCCAGCCGCTCCAGCCAGTTGGGAAGCCAGCCGGCGTTGAACTCCGACACGATGAATCGCAGATCCGGGTGTCGGTGAGCGACCCCTTGGCAGATCAACTCGGACACGGTTCGCTGGATCACCGACGCGGCGCCGGCGTACTGGGCAACTGGATCCCGCGGCGCGCGGTTCCCATTGGTCTCGGGCCGCGGCGCCCAGGCGTTGGTGCCGATATGCATCGCCAGCGGAAGCCCCGCCTCCTCGGCCAGTGACCAGATCGGCTCGTAGGCCGGGTCGCGATAGGGGCGATCGTGCGGGGCCCGACAGGGAATGCAGGCGGTCCGCTCCCCGCGATCGACGGCCCGCTCGAGCTCCCGCCGCCCCGCCTCAGGATCGTGCAGCGGGAGGAGCGCCGCACCGATGAGTCGCTCCGGGGCCACCGAGCAGTACTCGTGGAGCCAGTCGTTGTACCGCTCGAATGCCGCGACGACCACCTCCGTGTTGGGAAGACCGAAGACCGAGAAAAACATGCTCGGGTAGAGGACTTCGGCGGTCACACCGTCGAGGTCCTGATCGCCGAGCCGTGCCGACGGGTCAGCGATTCCCGCTCGGACGACGTCGTATCCCTGGCGGCTCAGCTCCACCACCTCAGGGTGCGACGGATCCTCGGGGTCGGGCTTGACCTTCCCTGCGGGATCCACCGCCAGCGGACCGTCGAGCCGGAACCCGGCAATGCCCACCCGAGCCGGCGGAAGGCCGCGAAGGCCGGTCGCGGGGACGTGAACGATGTCGCGGAGGTCGCCGTGGTCGACGATCCGAGGTGCGTCGTCACCGAACCGGTCGGCGAGGCCGTCGACGACAACGGCCGGCTCCACGACGTGCGAATCGGCGGAGATCATCGCCGGATCCTATGGCCGCTGCCTCGACCGGCGCTGCAAGGACGTTGCAGCGGGATCGCAACACGACCGCAACCCGACTCCGGGAACCAGCGCCGAACGGCCGCTCGTCCTAACCGCCGAACACCGAGTGGTGGAAGGACGAGAAGATGTTCACACAATCAGGGTTCGCATCCCGGGGAGTCGGCAGGAAGCTGGCGGCGGGTGCGATGGCAGGCATCCTGCTGCTCACGTCGTGCGGGGAGAGCGGCAGCGACACGACGGATGGCGGATCGGACGACTCGACGCAGGAATCGCTGGCGCTCCGCGGCAGCGGAAATGACTCGCCGGTCAGCGGCGAAGGCGTCGATGAAGACGGAGGTCTTTCTCAGGACGCCATCGAGGACGCGATGAGCGGTGAAGATGAGATGGCGGAGTCGGAGGACAGTGGCAGCGGCTACCTCAGCGCCGCACCGACACCGGTGACGGTGGCACCGCAGGCCCGGGAACCATCCCGCATCGACCGCCCGTCGCGCACGAGGAACCCAGAACCGGGCGGCACGACCTTCGTCGACGCAGGGGTCAACCCGTTCGTCGACACCAGAGACGATGCGTTGTCGACCTTCGCCCTCGACGTCGACACGGCCAGCTACACGGTCGGCCGCGGCTGGATCAACCAGGGCGTGGTGCCCGACCCGGCATCGGTGCGAGTCGAGGAGTGGATCAACTACTTCGACCAGGACTACGCGTCACCCCGCAACGACACGTTCGCTGTGTACGCAGATGGTGTCGAGCATCCGTTCATCCACGATCGAACGCAGTTGCTCCGGATCGGCATCGCCGCACGGGACGTCAGCGAGCGTCGGCGCGACCCGGTCAACCTGACGTTCGTCGTCGACACCTCGGGCTCGATGAACCAGGACAACCGCATGGGCCTCGTCCGGGAAGCCATGACTCTTCTGGTTGGGCAGCTCGACGAGGACGACACCGTGGCGATCGTCGCCTACGAAGATCGGGCTCGGATCGTGATGGACCCCCGGTCCGGTGACGACCACCGCCGCATCATCGATGCCATCGAGACGCTGCGTCCCGGCGGGTCGACCAACGCCGAAGCCGGGCTGACGCTCGGCTACGACATCGCGGACGAGATCTGGCGGCGGGGCGACACCAACCGGGTCGTTCTCCTGTCCGACGGTGTCGCCAACGTCGGCGCCACCGGCCCCGAGACGATCCTCGAGCGCATCGGCGACCGGGCACGTGACCACATCCACCTGATCACGATCGGGGTGGGCTTCGGCAACTTCAACGACAACCTGCTCGAGCAGCTCGCCAACCAGGGCGACGGCTGGTACGCGTACGTCGACACGATCGACGAGGCCGAGCGGATCTTCGTGGACGACCTCGTGGGCTCACTCGAGGTCGTCGCCGAAGACGCCAAGGTGCAGGTGGAGTTCGACACCCGCAACGTCGACGCCTACCGCCTGATCGGCTTCGAGAACCGCGACGTCGCCGATGAGGACTTCCGCAACGAGAACATCGACGCCGGCGAGATCGGAGCCGGTCACACGGTCACCGCCCTCTACGAGGTCGAGTTGGCCCGCGGCGTCGACCCCGGCGACGGACAAGTGATCGCCACCGTGCACCTGCGGTGGACCGAGCCGGACGCTCGTGACGAGGACGAGGTCTCCGGCTCCATCACCACCGACGTGCTCCACATCCGCCAGAGCGATGCCAGCGCCAACTACATGCTGACGGCCACCGCAGCGACGTTCGCCGAGGTGCTCCGCGACAGCCGCTACGTGCGGGGAGTCGACCTGGGTGACCTGGCCGACGCCGCAGCGGACGCAGCCCGCGAGCTCGACACCGACCAGGCTTGGGAGCTGGTGGAGCTCATCGAGGTCGCGATGCGCCTCCTCTGACAACCAGCCGGAGGGAGAAAGACATGGGCTCGGGGCGATCGCCCCGAGCCCATCTTGAGTTCTGTTTCGCTGACCGCGTGCGAGGCCACGCAGGCCCTGCGTCGCCCTCGGTGAGTAGTTCAGTCGCTGACGACGTCGACGAGACGCCGACCCTTGCGGTACCCGAACTTCACCACGCCGTCAGCCGTGGCGAAGAGCGTGTCGTCCTTGCCGATGCCGACGTTGCGGCCCGGGTGGAACTTGGTGCCCCGCTGGCGGACGATGATGCCGCCGGCGTTGATGGTCTGCCCGGCGTACACCTTGACGCCGAGCCGCTGGGCGTTGGAGTCGCGCCCGTTACGTGTTGAGCCGCCGCCCTTGGTCTTCGACATGGTGCCTAGCCCTTTGCGATGTTGGTGATCTCGATGGTGGTGTACCGCTGGCGGTGGCCCCATCGACGACGGATGTTGGTCTTGTTCTTGTAGGTGAACCCGTCGATCTTCTTACCCTTGGTCTCACCCACGACACGAGCGGTCACCGACGCGCCGGACAGCTGGTCGGGGGTGGACATCACTGCGTCGTCGTCGACGACGAGGACGGGGTCGAAGGTGACCTCGTCACCCTCTGCGGCTGAGAGCAGCTCGACGTTCACGACCTGTCCGGTCTCGACCTTTTCCTGCTTGCCGCCGGTGGCGATGACTGCGTACATACGGCCGACCAGTCTACCGACGTCTGGCCGTGCGTCGAAACCTGGTGCTGCAGAGTCCGTTGGCGTCACCGGGCTGGTGAGTCCATCCCGGCCACCGAACTCGCCACCACAGGCGAGGCGGACCCGCCGGCGCCCCGCCAAGGACTCAGACGTCGAGCAGAGTCTCGTTGAGCTGCACGCCGCGGCCGTCGCAGTGTTCGCACACGTTGGACACCGACTCGAGCAGGCCCTCACCGATGCGTTTGCGGGTCATCTCGACCAGACCGAGATCGGAGATCGCAGACACCTGGGTCCGGGTCTTGTCCCGACTCAGTGCCTCTTCGAAAACGCGGACGACCTCGTCGCGGTTCTTCCTGATCTCCATGTCGATGAAGTCGATCACGATGATGCCACCGATGTCGCGTAGCCGCAGCTGCTTCGCGATCTCCTTGGCTGCTTCGAGGTTGTTGCGGAAGACCGTCTCCTCGAGGTTGGACGTGCCCACGTTCTTGCCGGTGTTGACGTCGATGACGCTGAGTGCCTCGGTGTGTTCGATGATGAGCGACCCGCCAGAGGGCAGCCACACCTTGCGGTCGACGGCCTTCCGCAGCTGCTCGGCCACGTGGTAGCGCTCGAACAGCGGCAGCGACTCGCTCGCCGGATCGTGGAACTGAATCCGGTCGGCCAACGCCGGCGCGATCGTCTCCATGTATCCACGAACCTGCTCGTAGAGCTTGGGGTCGTCGATGATGACCCCGCGGTAGTCCTTGTTGAACTCCTCGCGGATGATCCGCACCGCAAGCTCGGGCTCGCGGAACAGAAGCGACGGTGCCTTCGACTTGGAGGCGAGCGCGTTGATCTGCTCCCACTGATCGAGCAGTCGTCGCACGTCGCGCTCGATCTCTTCGGCGGTCACGTTCTCCGCCGCGGTTCGAACGATGACGCCGTGCTCCTTGGGCTTCACCTTGTCGAGGATGCTGCGCAGGCGCTTGCGTTCCTTGTCGGGAAGCCGCCTGGAGATGCCGTAGGTCGGGCTGTTGGGCACGAGCACCACGAAGCGACCGGGCAGCGACACCTCGGTAGAGAGGCGGGCGCCCTTGTGGCCGATGGGGTTCTTGGTGACCTGGCACAGAATCGTCTGACGGGCTTTGAGGAGATCCTCGATGCGCGGCTCGTTGCGGCGCCGGCCCAGGCGGCCGCGACCCTTCTTCGCCTTGGGCTGCGGCGGCTGGCTCTTGTCGCCGTCGACATCGTCGAGGTCGTAGGTGACATCGCCGCGATAGAGCACCGCGTTCTTGGGCGTGCCGATGTCGACGAACGCGGCCTCCATGCCTGGCAGCACGTTCTGGACCTTGCCGAGGTAGATGTTGCCGTGGATCTCCGACACGTCGTCCGACGGTCGACTCACGTAGTGCTCGATCAGGCTGCGGCCCTCGAGCACTGCGATGTGGGTCACGCCCTTGTGAACGTGAACGCACATCAGGTGACGCCCGACCGGACGGCCCTTGCGCTCTTTGCCGCGGCGCCCCTCGAGCGCGGCCTCGTCGAGCTCGAGCGGTGCGTCGTCGGTGATGATCGCCTCGACGGGCTCGGCGGCGCGTCCGCCTTTCTTCTGCTGCTGTTGCTGGCGATTGTCCTGCTTCTGCCGCTGGCCATCTGAGCCGCCGCGCCCTCGGCCGCGCCCACCACGACGGCGGCGCTTGCGTCCTCCGGAGGAGCTGCCGCCCTCTGACTGCTGCTGGGGAGCAGATATCGGGGGGCTGTCACCGACCTGGGGCTTGTGGGCCGGCGGGGGCGGGAGGTCCGGGGGCGCCGGAGCCTTCTGCGAGGGGTCCGGTGCCGTCTCGGCAGGCGCGTCCTTCCGCGCCCGCTGACGGTTGCCGCCGGAACGATTGCCCTGCTTGCGGGAGCCGTCGCCCTGCTGCTTCTGCTTCGGTTGCGAACCGGAGTCGCCGCCGCTCGGCTCTTTCGCGCCAGCGGGCTGTCGCGTGCGACGAC
>CAYUBX010000210.1:0-6136 GCA_964443165.1 uncultured Acidimicrobiales bacterium | reverse complement strand
GCGACATGCTCCCCGAGCCCGCACTACATCACCGACTGGCGGGCATCATCTACAAGCCGACCATCGCCGTGTTGGCCGCCACGGACTCACCTCCCGACGGCCTACCGTCCCACGGCGGGGTCCAGTACCTCGATCATCCCGACCTGGCGTTCGTCACAGACAACGCACGCAAGGGCGTGAGCGATCACCCCTGCCTGACCGTTCACCTGTCGAACGAGCTGAGTTCGGATCTGTGGACCGCTCATGACGACGAGGTGCTGGCTCGGACGAAGGAGCTCGCGGCGCTCCACCTCGGAACGGCGTCGATCGTGGACGCCACGGTGATCCGGTGGCGATACGCAGGGCCGGTCGAGGTCGATCCGGATCGCTGCGTTCTGTTCGGCGATGCGCCGATCATCGCGCTCGCCGGCGAGGCGTTCGGTGGCCCCAAGGTCGAGGGTGCGTTCCTGTCGGGCCTCGCTGCCGCCGACGCGCTGCATCGCGCCCTGATCTGACACACTTCGCTGATGCCCGAACCGAGGAAGCTCAGCAGCGAGGAGGCGCTCGAGGCCGCGTACGCGCTCGAGACTCCTGACGACAATCGGGCCCTCTACCGCAACTGGGCGTCGACGTACGACAGCGAGTTCATCGATGCCACCGGGTACGTCTATGCGGGTCACGTGGCGCGCCTGTTCGACCACGCTGCTCCCTCCGACTCCGGCCCCGTCCTCGACATCGGTTGCGGAACGGGCGGAGTCGGCGTCGCGCTCCGCGCCCTCGGCCGCGGGATCGTCGCCGGCATCGACATCAGCCCTGAGATGATGGGCGTCGCGGGCACCAAGCAGACCGCCGACGGCGATCCCGTCTACCGAGATCTGACCGAGGCGGACCTCACGACCCGGGTCCCCATCGACGACGGCGCCTACGGTGCCATCGTCAGCGCAGGAACCTTCACCTTCGGCCATCTCGGCCCCGATCCGATCGACGAGGTTCTCCGCATCGCAGCCCCGGGAGCAACGCTCGCGATCGGGGTGAACAGCGAGCACTACGTCGCCGATGGGTTCGAGGCCCGATTTGCCGCAGACGTGGCAGCCGGAGCGATCACCGAACCGCGCGTCGAAGAGGTCCCCGTGTACGCCGGCGACGTCGGCGACCACAGCGAGTCGACCGCGTTCGTGGTGGTCTTCACCCGCCGATGATCACGACAGCGCAGGCCTAACGCGTGCAGATTCCCCTTCGCCTCCAACTGCTCCTCCGCACGGAGGTGTCCGCAGGAGTTCTGCTGGCCGCTGCCTACGCAGCGATCGTCCTCATGGCGACGCCGTTTCTCATCCCGGCCATCGCAGACCACTACGGGCTCAGCCTCGGCGTCACTGCGCTCGTGACCACGTGCCAGCTCGGCGGCTTCGTCGCAGGGTCGTGGGGGTCGGGTCGCTTCCTCGACCCGCGGCGGCGCGTGTTCGTCGCGGCGCTCGGGACCGTGCTGATCACCAACGGCGTGTCCGCGCTGCTCCCGCCCTACGCGGTGCTCCTCGCCCTGCGCACCCTCTCGGGAATCGGGCTGGGCGTCACCGTGTGGTTCGGGTGGGTGCTCGTCTTCGGCAACCAGCGACGAACCGCTGAGGTCGCCGTCGTGGGGCCGATGGTCGGTGTGTCCTCTGCGCCCGTCCTGGCCATCTGCGTCGACCAGCTGGGTCCCCGGGGCCTGTTCGCCCTGCTCGCCGCACTGGCCCTGGTCCCGCTCGCCCGTAACCGCAGCACCCAGATGCAGGCCCGCCCACCCCGCACGAGTGGCCGCAACCGACCGGTCCCCGCAGCGGCTGCGATTCTGCTCGCCCTGGCCGCATTCACGATGGGCGGGGCCGCCGTCTTCGCCTTCACTGCCTTTCTGGCAGCCGAACGCATCGGCCTGTCGCCCCTCACGATCTCGCTGGCGTACAGCCTCAACTCCGCCGCCGGGATCATCCCGGCACGATGGGGCTTCGCCAAGCACCTGCCCGGCGTGTGGATCGCGCTGACCGGGCTTTGCGCTGTGCTGGTCGCATCGATCGCCAACGCCGTCGTGTTCTTCGTCGGGCTGACCCTCTGGGGGTTCTGCTACTGGAGTGGCATCCCGCCGACGTACACGTTGCTCGCAGCGCGGTCGAAGTTCCCCGAGGAACGCGCCGGGGATGCTCAGGCGATCATGGCCGCAGGTCGCGTGGTGGGTCCGCTCGTCGCGGGTGTCGTCCTGGACGCAGCCGATCCGTGGGTGCTCGCGCTCCTCACCGGTGGCTTGATGGGCGCCGCTGCACTCGCCGTGGGCATCGTCGGACGCCAGTCCTCTAGCGTCTGACGGCATTGCGGGAGACGGGAGATCACATGAAGATCGGCTGGGCCACGATGGCCGACCTGTTGCGCGACCCCATCACCGGCGAGCTCATGACGCAGGCCGAACGCCATCGGATGATCGTCGAGGGCGCGGTGGCTGCCGAAGAGGCCGGGTTCTGGTGCGCGTCGGTCGGCGAGCATCACTTCTGCGACTACATCGTCTCGTCGCCACCAGTGCTCCTCGCAGCGATCGCTGAGCGGACCTCCACGATCCGCGTCGGCACAGCGGTCGCACTCGGCACCAACAACGACCCGATCCGCCAGGCCGAGGACTACGCGACTCTCGACCTGCTCTCGGACGGCCGGGTCGAGCTCGTGGTGGGACGAGGAAACCTCTACGAGCACACCTTCACCGCATTCGGCCAGGACGCGGCTGTGTCGCGAGAGATGTACCAGGAGAAGATGAAGCTCCTGGTCCGCGCCCTCTCGGAAGAACAGCTCGACTGGACCGGCGACCATCGCCCACCGTTCCAGAACTTCACCACCCAACCGCGCCCGTTGCAGGACCGCGTTCCGGTGTGGGTCGGCGGCGGCTCGTCCATCGAGTCGGCCGAGTTCGCAGCCCAGGAAGGGCTGCCGCTGATGCTGCCTGGCGTCTTCGGCCCGCCGTCCATCTTCATTCCCATCGTGGAGCGATATCGCGAGCTGTGGGCCGAGCTCGGACACCCCGAGGAGGACTGTCAGATCGGCACGATCGCCCACACCTTCATGGCGCCCACCAGCCAGGAGGCCTACGCGACGTCCGCCCCTCGCTTCGAGGTGTACATGAACTGGGTGCGAGATCTGCTGCGGATGAGCAGTCCCCACCTCGGCAACATGATCCGGGAGACCGATCTCCGGGTCATGACCGAGCGAGGACCCACCGTCTGCGGCAGCAAGGAGGAGGTCATCGAGAAGATGAGTCTCTACCGCGACCTCCTCGGCCTCGACGTGTACCTCCTGATGTGCGACCTCGGCGGCATGCCGGCGAACGAACTGGGCGATGCCCTCGCGATATTCGGCGAGGACGTCGTGAGCCACTTCCACTGAGCCGCGGGACCGTGCCGGACCTCGACTACGACGTCGTCATCATCGGGAGCGGGTTCGGCGGAAGCGTCAGTGCGCTCCGGCTCGTCGAGAAGGGGTACCGGGTCGCGGTGATCGAGGCCGGTCGGCGCTTCGTGTTCGCACCGCGTCTGGGGTTGCGGGGGATCCAGCGCATGACGCTTCTCGGGGACGCGCTCATCCTCACCGGCGCGGGCGTTGGCGGCGGATCACTCGTCTACGCCAACACCCTCTACGAGCCTCTGCCCGGTTTCTATGACGATCCGCAGTGGCGCGACATCACCGACTGGGAAGACGAGCTCACCCCCCACTACGAGCAGGCGAAGCGGATGCTCGGCGCGACGACCGCGCCCGACAGTTCACCCAACGATCAAGTACTGCGAGGCCTCGGCGAACGACTGGGCGTGGGCGACACCTACCGCCCCACCGAGGTCGCCGTGTACCTCGGCGAGAAGGGCGTCCGGGTCGACGACCCCTACTTCGGTGGTCTGGGACCGGAACGAAGCGGCTGCCTGGAATGCGGGGCGTGCATGATCGGGTGCCGGCACGACGCCAAGAACAGCCTGGACAAGAACTACCTCCACCTCGCGGAGACCGCCGGCGCCGTCGTTCTTCCCGAACGGACCGTCGTGGACCTGGAACCCCTCGACGGCGGCTACCGGCTCACCGCGGAGCACTCTGGTGCGTGGATCCGCAAGCGGCGCCGGACCATCACAGCGCAGCAGGTGATCTTCTCGGCCGGGGTTCTGGGCACCGTCAAGCTGCTGGCCGGTCTGGGCGAGCGCGGTCGGCTGCCCAACCTCTCACCCCGCCTCGGGGAGCTGGTGCGAACCAACAGTGAATCCATCGTGGGTGCGACAGCCCGGCGTCCCGATCCGGACCTCTCGGCCGGCGTCGCCATCTCGTCGTCGATCTACCCATCCGACGACACCCATATCGAGGGGGTGCGCTACCCCGCCGGATCGAATGCGCTCGGGCTGCTGGCCACGCTGCTGGTCGATGGAACGGATCGGCGAGCGTGGTGGGCCCGACTGGTGCGTCCCGTGCGTTTCGCCGGAACGGCGGCGCGTCATCCCGTTCGCTTCCTCCGCAGCCTGTCGGTGCGACGCTGGTCGGAGCGGTCGATCATCCTCCTCGTGATGCAGAGCCGTGACAACAGCTTGCGGCTCACCTGGCGGTCCCGGACGTCCGGCCGGGTACGACTCCGCTCGCGCCAGGGCACCGGCGAGCCCAACCCCACCTACCTTCCCGTCGCCAACGACGCCGCACGGATCGCCGCTGACCTTGTCGATGGCGATGCCATGGGCGCCGTGAACGAGGCGCTGCTCGACACCCCCGTCACTGCGCACATCCTCGGCGGGTGCACGATCGGCGCCACCGCGGCGGAAGGTGTTCTCGACCCGTACCAGCGCGTGTTCGGGCACCCAGGTCTCCACGTCGCGGATTCCTCGGCGATCAGCGCGAACCTCGGGGTCAACCCGTCGCTCACGATCTGCGCACAGACCGAGCGGGCGATGGCGTTGTGGCCCAACCAGGGCGATCCGGACCCGCGTCCGCCTCTCGGTGAGACCTACCGCAGGGTCCAACCCGTGACGCCCGCCAACCCAGTCGTGCCGGCAGACGCTCCTGCCGCGCTGCGCCCCGGTCGTTGATCGAGGGCTAGCGTCGAGTCATGGCGGATCGAGCGGCCATCGAGGCAACCATCGATCGGTACTACGAGGCGTGGACGAACCACGACCACGAGCTCTACCGGACCGTGTGGGCCGAGGGCGCCACGTTCGCCGATCCGCCACGAGACGACGTCACACCGCCGACCGGCTTCGACGAGATCGTCGCCGGCATGGACGACGTGTGGTCGCGGGCCACCGCCATCACCTACGACCACCACATGCGATGGCACTGCGAGTCGGTGGTCGCGGTGCACATGACGGTGACGATGGCCACGACCGAAGGGTCCACCCTCGCGGTGCCGCTGATCCACGTCTTCCGGTTCGACGACGGCGCGCTCGTGACCCGGCTCGAGGCCTTCCTCGACCTCAGCCTGGCCCAGGCCGTCGACGGCGACCGGCCGGCCTGGGTGGACACCTACCCGTGATCGACCGGGCCGAGCACATCGCGGGGCTCGATCTCGGGCACCTGACACCTGCCGACATCGACTACTTCTTCCGGACGCTCGCCGAGCGCGTGCCGCGGCGGGTCCACGAGTCGAGGATGCCCACCCTGCAGACACTGCGGGGCCGCCTCCAACAGCTCGCCGTCGACCTCGGCAAGGTCACAGCGACGTCGCTCGACCCCGCGGACACCGACGCCACGATCGCTGCGCTGATCGAGAGCGTCGAGGGCATGAAGCGCCGACATTGGCGCGGCAAGATCGACGGGCGTCGGATGCTGCACCATGTCCGCGCGCAGGTGGGCGAGTGGGACCGGAGCCGCCCAGCCCTCCCTGCGGAGTACACCTTCGGCGGAGGCGGAACCTGCCCCTTCATCTTCGACGACGACTGCGGCGAAACCCGACGCGCCAATGAGGCCGACTGCATTCGGGCGCTCAAGATACTGGATACCTCCCCCGCCATCGGCTGCGAACCGCCGGTCTACAACCGGGACTGCTCCGCGAAGTTCGAGGCTATTCGGTGTCTGCAACTTGCGATCGAAACGCTCAACCGGACGGTCTGTCACGGGATCGACCTGTTCTTCCGCGAGCAGGTGCCGTTCGTGGCCGAGTTGGGGCGACTCTATCGAGACG
>CAYUBX010000209.1:0-6145 GCA_964443165.1 uncultured Acidimicrobiales bacterium | reverse complement strand
CGTAGCGCTGGCGGGGCCCCACCGCCGACGAGTAGGGCGCGGGGGCGCGCGACACCTCGACCACATCGGCGTGACGCGTCACCGCCCAGAACCCGGTGTCACCCATCGGGTTCCAGGACAGGCCGGGCGTCGCGCGGATCTCCGCGAACACGTCCTGAGGGATGCCGCGGTCGTAGAGGGATGGGTCGGACAGGTCCGCCGGCGCGAGCGCGGCCGCTCCGGTCACCCGGCCGGCTCCATCCCGACGGAGAGGATTCCGTGGACGAAGTTGGATGGCGCCCGGACAGCCTCGGTGGTCTGGCGGAGCGACAGCCCCCGCTTCACCATCTCCTCGAGCAGGATGCGCACCTCCATCCGGGCCAGGAAGGCCCCGAGGCAGAAGTGGGGACCTCCGCCGCCGAAGGAGAACTGCGGGTTGTCCTCACGACCGATGTCGAAGTGGAACGGGTCCTCGAACACTTCGTCGTCACGGTTGGCCGAGCAGTACCACATCACGACCTTGTCACCGGCGGCGATCGAGGTTCCGGCGAGCTCGGTGTCGTGGGTGGCGGTGCGCCGCATGTGGAGCACGGGTGTCGCCCACCGCAGGACCTCTTCGACGGCTTGTTCTGCGAGCTCGGGTGCCGCCAAGAGTCGCTCCCACTGGTCGGGGTGCTCGGCGAACGCCATGGCGCCGTGGGTCATGGCCGTGCGAGTCGTCTCGTTGCCCGCGAACACGAGCGTGTGGAAGAAGTTCTTGAACTCGTTGTGGGAGAGGCGGTCGCCGTCGTCCTCCGCCTGCACGAGGATGCTGACCAGGTCGTCGCCCGGCTCGCGGCGGCGGAGCTCGCCCAGCTTCTCGCCGTACTCGAACAGCGCGTGGCTCGCAGGACTTCCGAAGGGCAGCAGCCTGAGCTCGGTGGTGTTGCCGTACGCGTCCGCCGCCAAGGACTGCTCGTCGCCCGTCCCCTCGACGAGGTAGTTGGACAGCTCCACGAGATAGTCGCCGTCTTCGATCGGGACGCCGAGGATCGACAGGATCACGCGGATCGGCAGGGGCGCTGCCACGAGGTCGACCCAATCGCCACCACCCGCCGCCTCGAAGTCGTCGAGCACCTCGACGGCGAAACGGCGGGTGAGGTCTTCCCAGCCGCGGATCGTCTTGGGCGTGAAGACCTTGCTCGCGAGGCGCCGCAGCCGGGTGTGGTCGGGCGGATCGGTGTCGAGAATCGCCCGCCGCGCCTCGAGTGCATCGGGCTCGAGGTCCCAGAGGTTGGTGTGGCCGAGTCCCGACGAGAAGACGTCGGTGTTGCGCGAGACCTCGCGGACATCGGCGTGGCGGGTCACCGCCCAGAAGCCCGAACTCTCGTAGGGGTGCCACGCGAGGCCGGGCGTGGCGCGCATGGCGGCGAAGCGCTCGTCGGGGATGCCGTCGAGATACAGAGACGGCGTCGTCACGTCCGGTGCGTCGTTCGTTGTTGCCGCCATCGCTGACCCCCGATGTGCTGTCGCGTCTCCCGAGCATATTCTCCCTCGGACGAGGAAGTTCGCTTCCAAACGATTTTCGTCGACTAGTCTCTCCGGGGCGTCCCAAGGGAGGGGTGCTGGGAGGTATCGGGCATGAGGCTCAGGTTTGTGATTGCGCTCTTCGCGGTCTTCTCGCTGGTCGCCGCGGCGTGTGGTGACAGCGATTCCGATTCGGCCGACTCGAGCGGTGGTGACACCACCGGGGCCAGCGGCAGCGACGCAGGCGGAAGCGGCGCTGGACTCGACATCGACGCCATTCTCGGGGCCGATCTCGCCAACTGCGCCGAGGCGCCGTCCGGCGATCCGATCCGCGTCGGCATGGCCATGGACTTCAGTGATGTCGTCGGCTTCGTCGACATCCCTGGCTCCAAGCTGGTTCCGTACGTGGCAGAGCTCGCCAACTGCGCCGGAGGCGTCAATGGCCGTCCTGTGGAGGTACGCGTGGCCGAGGTCGGCGAGGACGCCGCTCTCGCGACCCAGGAGCTCCTCGACTGGGGCGCCCAGTTCCTCATCGGCCCGCCGTTCGCCGACTTCGCTCTGCCGATCCTGCAGACCACTGACGGCAAGGTGCCGCTCTTCGTCGCCGCCTCGACCGAGCCGACGCTCGCCGACGCATCGATCAACAGCTACCTGGTGACCTTCGACGACAACCAGATGGCCGGCGCGGCCGCCCAGTGGGCGTGGGACGAGGGCATCACCCGCGCCATCGTGTTCACCGAGGGCGAAGGCGTGCCCTACACCGGTGTCAACCCCGACGCTTTCATGGCGAAGTTCGAGGAGCTCGGCGGTGAGGTCGTGAGCGTGCAGACCTACGTCTGGGCCGCCGACACCGACTTCTCGGCGCAGGTGAACGAGATCGCCGGTCTGTCGGAGAACAACGAGGTCGTGTTCTCCGCCGCCCTCGGCTTCCAGGTCACCGCTCTGCGGGGCCAGCTCGAAGGCCAGGGGCTCGACGCGCTGACCTACATCGGCACGGACGCACTCGACGCCACCGGCATCCAGGTCGAGGCCAACAACGAAGGCATCGCCCACACGCCGCACACGAGCATCTCCGCCGGTGACCGCATCGACACCCTGCTGGCCGGCTACGCCGCCGCCGAGGGCGAGGAGCTCGAGAGCCGCGGCTTCATGGCGCTCTACGTCGACTCCATGTTCCTGGGCATCCAGGGCATCCTCGACTGCGGCTGTGACGACTCGGAGGGCATCGGCGAGGCCGTCAAGGCCATCTCGGGCTTCGAGGGTCTGTCGGGTGAGATCACCTTCGCCGGCAGCAACGGCATCCCGCCGAAGGCGGTCCCGATCAACCGGATCGTCAACGGCGAAGACACCCTGGTCGCCACCATCGGGTGACACACCCCATGCTCAGCGTCACCGGGCTCACCACCCGGTACGGGGCGATCTCCGCCCTTCGTGACGCAGACCTGCACGTCGGGTCCGGTGAGGTCGTCGGCCTCATCGGACCCAACGGTGCGGGAAAGACCACCCTGCTCAACACGGTGGCCGGTCTCCTCACCCCCAGCGAGGGGACCGTCAGCTTCGAGGGCGAGGACGTCACCGGAACGTCGCCCGAGCGCTTGCTCCGCTCCGGGCTGGCCCTCGTCCCCGAGCACCGGCGCATCTTCGTCGACCTCACGGTCGAGGAGAACCTGCGCATCGGCGGGGTGACGGTTGCCCAACGAGAGCGAGGCGACCTGCTCGACGAGATGGCGGAGCGTTTTCCCGTTCTCGGAGAGAAGTGGTCGACGGCCGCCGGGTACCTCTCCGGCGGCGAAGCACAGCAGCTGGCCATTGCCCGAACACTCATGTCGAAGCCTCGCCTCGTGATGATGGACGAGCCGTCGCTCGGGTTGGCGCCTGTGTTGGTCGACGTGGTGTTCGAGCTGATCGAGTCGCTTCGTGCTCAGGGCCGCACCCTGCTCATCGTGGAGCAGAACGCGACGCGGATGCTGGAGGTCGCCGACCGTGCGTATGTCCTGCGCAGCGGTGCGGTGGTGGCCTCAGGCACCGGCGAGGAGCTGCGAGGCCAGGACGACCTGTTCGAGACCTTTGTGAGTGGAGGAGGCGCGAGCCGCGCTGGGACCGAAGAAGGGGGAGGCGAGAGCTGATGACCGAGCTCATCCAGAACCTGATCGACGGCCTGGGCCGCGGCAGCATCTACGCCCTCCTGGCCCTCGGTGTCGCCGTGATCTTCGGCGTGATGCACCTGCTCAACTTCGCCCATGGCGAGATGATCACGGTCGGCGGGTACACCGTCTACTGGATGATGCAGCGGGACATGTCGTGGTGGCTGGCTGTCCCCGCGATCATCATCGTGTCGGTGCTCACGTCGCTCGCGATCGAGCGCGTCGCGTTCAGCCGCGTGCGAGGAGCGTCCGACTTCACACTGCTGCTCACCTCGTTCGGCGTGCACTTCGTGGTGTTCTCGATCTTCCTGCTCTACGTCTCTGCGTCGGTGAAGACGTTCGACCGGCCGACGTGGGTTGCCAACACGTACTCCGTCGGCTCGCTCAACATCGAGGTGTTCGACACCGTCGTCATCGGCGTCACGGTGCTGACCCTCATCGCCACGACGCTCCTGCTCCAGCGGACGATGTTCGGGCTCGCGCTGCGGGCCGCGGCCGAGGACTTCGAGGCGGCGCGCCTGATGGGAGTGCGCTCGGATTCGGTGATTCGGGGCGCCTTCGCACTATCTGGCCTCCTCGCTGGCATCGCCGGCGTGTTCTGGCTGATGCGGGCCGGTAGCACCGTGCCGTCAGCCGGCATCGACCCGATGCTCAAAGGGGTGCTCGCGGCGCTTATCGGCGGACTCGGCAGCCTGCGCGGCGCGGTCATCGGTGGTTTCGCACTGGGGCTCGCCGAGGTCCTGCTGCGATCCCGCTTGCCCGACTCGGTCGCGAACCTGACCGAGGGGTTCGTGTTCCTGCTCATCGCGCTGCTGTTCATTTTCCGGCCGCAGGGCCTGATCACCGTCTCGCACGCGGAGCGCGTCTGATGTTCCCGAGGCCCGCGCGCGACATCGGCTTCTCCCTCATCGGCACGACGGTGCTGTTCGTCGTGTTCGTCAGCGGTGGCCTCATCTACCAATCGCTGCTGGGCGGGGCCGCCGAGCGGCTCGTCACAGTGATGCTGATCGACGCCATCGTGGTCCTCGGCATCCAGATCTACGTCGGCAACACGGGGGTGTTGTCGTTCGGTCACATCGGTTTCGGGGCCATCGCTGGCTACGTGTTCGCCGTCTTCGCCATCGCTCCGAGCGAGAAGCTGCGGCGGATTCCCGACGCGCCGTTTGGGCTCGCCGATGTCGATGTCCCCACCGGGGTCGCTCTGCTCATCGCTGTCGTCGTGACGGTTGTGGTCGCCTTCATCGTGGGGATCGGCCTGGCCCGGTCGGGCGCGGAGTCCGGCGCCGTCGCTGCCACAGTCATCACGCTGGCCCTGCTGTTCGTCACCCACGAGGTCGCCACCAACTGGCCCGAGCTCACCGGTGGGGAGCGGGCTGGTCTCTTCTTCAAGATCGGTTCCGCGCTCGACAGCCGCCTCCCGATCTACATCGCACTGTTCGGCGCGCTCTTCCTCGCCCGCCTCTACGCGCAATCTCGGAGCGGACGACTCGCTGTCGCGGCACGCGAGGACAATCTGGCGGCGCGCGCGATGGGCGTGAATCCACTCGTCCAGCAGATGGCGGCCCTGCTCATTTCTGTGGCGGTCGTGAGCGTCGGCGCGAGCCTGCGCGTGTTCGAAGACGGCTCGCTGCTGCCCGGCAACTTCTTCTTCAACTACGCGCTGCTCACCCTCGTGATGCTGATCGTGGGGGGCCGCAACAGCGTGACCGGGGCCCTGGTCGGTGTGGGTGTGATGACGGCCGGAAGGGAGTTGGCGCGACGCCTCGGGCAGGACGGCTTCGAGATCTTCGGGGTCCCGCTCGACGACGCGCCGCTCGACTGGATCTTCCGCGAGAACCTGCAGACGGTCTTCCTCGGCCTCTCGATGCTCGGTTTCATGCTCTGGCGGCCGTCGGGCCTGCTGGACGACTGGGAGCTCGACCGATGGATCGCCGGCCGATTCACGCGAGATGAGGACGAGCGTCCCGAGGATCTCGGGTCGGTCGAGCTGGATCGCTCCGTGCGGCTCGAAGCTCGCGGCATCGACGTCAGCTTTGGCGGATTTCGCGCCCTCGACGGCGCCGGAGTCACGGCGGACGTCGGCGAGGTGGTGGGGATCATCGGGCCCAACGGTGCCGGCAAGACCACCCTGGTGAACGTCATCACCGGGGTCGTACCAGCCGACTCTGGCGTCGTGACCCTCGGCGATCAGGACCTCTCCGGCGCGGCGCCCCATGAGATCGCTCGTGCGGGACTGGTGCGGACGTTCCAGAACCTCCGGTTGTTCGGCGCGTTGACCGTCCGGGAGAACGTCGAGGTGTCGGTGTTGGTCGCCGCCAGCCACCGAGCCGACCGACCCCTGCCCAAGGTCGACGAGCTGATCGCCGCAGCGGGGCTCTGGGGACACCGCGATCGCCGGGCCCGCGAGCTCGACTACGGCAACTCTCGTCGCCTCGAGCTCGCCCGGGCCGCTGCGATGGCGCCATGGTTCCTGCTCCTCGATGAACCCACCTCGGGGATGAGCGACACAGAGTCGT
>CAYUBX010000208.1:3298-6167 GCA_964443165.1 uncultured Acidimicrobiales bacterium | reverse complement strand
CACCCGTACTGGAAGGACGTGGATCTCCCGGCGCCCACCAAGGACATCGACCGGCTGCGATCGGACCTCCTCGAGTGGGGCTACTGCATCGTCGAGGACGCGATCGCCGCCGACCAGGTCGAGGTGATGCGGACGCGCGTCCTCCAACAGGCCGAGGGTGAGCGCCGGGCCCGGATCGCACAGAGGACACCGAGCGGCCAGAACATCAACTGTTGTGTCAACAAGGGTCGCTGCTTCGAGGGTCTGATCGCCCAGGACCCCGGCGTGGTTCAGGGCGGGCCGCTCATCGAGCAGCTGATGACCGAGGCGCTCGGTCCGGAGTGGATCTGCACGTCGCTCATCGCGGCCATCTCCCTTGAGGGCGGCGTGCCGCAGGCCCTGCACCAGGATCAGTCCGACTCGGCCGAGGCTCTCGCGCCGACGCTCGTCAACACCCTCACGGCCATCACCGCCGTCGACGACACCAACGGCGGAACGCTCCTGATCCCCGGGAGCCACAAGATTCTCTCCGACGCGATGCGCGAGCGTCGCCCCGTCGGCAAGCTGCCTCCGGCCATCAACCTCGAAGCGCCGGCCGGTTCGATCACTCTCACAGACGGGCGGATCCTGCACGGGACCGGCATCAACCACACCGACGAACCCCGCATCGTGATGCTCTGCTCGATGCAGGCCAACTGGAAGCGCCAACAGGAGAACTGGATGCTCTCGGTCCGCCCCGATGTCCTCGAGCGGGCGACCCCCAAGCTCCTCCAGCGAATGGGCTTTCAGGCCACGACCGGCGGCCAGACCAACGAGGGCCACGGGTTCGGCGCCCGCGGTCTCGTCGGAGAGGACGCCGGGGCGCTACGCGACTTCCGCCTCGCCGCCGATCGCGGTGAGTACGTCCGCGTCGGTGAGCTCGGGCCCGATTCATCCGACGAGGAGCTGCAGACGCCATTCACTCTGCGGGACGTGGTCGGCAAGGCGCGGTCGGGTGGACAGAGTGCCCCCCTCGGCATCGGCGGCACCCACCAGATCGACTGAAGCGGTTCGTCGGCCTACTCGGGCTCGAGCCGCACGACCGGGATCGGCCGCGTGGTCGCGGCCTGATAGTCACCGAACATCGGGTAGTCGGCGACGAGACCGGGCCTGAGTGCGTCGCGTTCGTCGGTCGACAGCGTGCGGGCGGTGGCCGGGTAGACCTCAGCTCCGACCCGAACGAAGACGTGAGGGTCCGCCACGAGGTTGAGATACCACAGCGGGTGCTTGTCAGCGCCGCCGTAGGAGCCGATGACGTGAGCCACGCCATCTCGCTCCACGTAGAGAAGGGGATTGCGGCGCAGCTGACCCGAGGTTCGGCCACGCGTGTAGAGGATGAGGATCGGGCGCGGCCCGTCCCACCCGTCGTCCTCGCCACCGGTGGCGATGTAGCGGCGTGTGTGCTCGGCCGAGAATCCAACCGCGTTGTCGAGCGCCTCGCGGTCGATGTCGTCGAGCCGGTCCTTGAGCGAGGCGGTCGGGTCAGGGTCTCGCAGTCGGGCGATCCAGGTCCCGAGGTCGGAGTTGGGGTGGGTCATGTTCGCTTCGCGGTCGCCGTCATCGCAGCCGGTCCAACAGTGCTGCGAGCGGGCCGTCGACGGCGCGGTCCACGAACTCCTGCTGGTGCGGCATGAGGAGCTGGTTGGGGCGCTCGCCGGTTCGGGCGTACGGGTCGCGCACACCCGACGTGATGCCGCTGAGCTCCTCGATCACCGCGACGCCGCACAGGGGCACGTAGAAGTCCGAGTAGCCGCCTTCGTGGTTCAGCACGAGCCGCCCGCCGCACAGCTCGTCGGCCAGCTGCATCATCGACCGGGTGAACTGCCGGAAGTGCTCGGCCAGCAGGAGCATGTGGCCGAGGGGGTCGAAGTAGGCGGCGTCGAAGCCACACGCGGCGACGAGCAGGTCGGGGTCGAACGCCCGAAGCGCCGGCTCGACGACCCGATCCATCGCTGCGGTGTACGCGCCAATGCCGCTGCCGGCGGGGAGCGGCACATTGACGTTGAAACCTTCGCCCGTGCCCTCCCCCATCTCGCCGGTCGTTCCGAGATCCGGCGGGTAGAGCACATCTTGGTGAAGCGAGATCGCCAGCACGTCGGACCGGTCGTAGAAGGCCTGCTGTGTTCCGTTGCCGTGGTGGACATCCCAGTCCACGATCGCGACCCTCTCGACGAGCCCCGTGTCGAGCGCACTCAGGACACCAAGACCGACGTTGTTGAAGATGCAGAACCCGCGGCCACGGTCGCGTTCTGCGTGATGGCCGGGTGGTCGAACAAGGGCGTACGCGTTGTCGACCTCACTTCGTGCCACCGCCGCGATGGCCGCCGTGGTGCCCCCGACACCGAGGCGCGCGATCTCAGCTGATCCACGGCCGACGGGCGCGTGCTCGCCAGCGTCACCGCCGTCGCCATCGCTCAGCTGCTGAACCGTGTTGATGTACTCGGCGGTGTGGAACCTCAGCAGGTCCTCGTCGGTCGCCTCACCGAACTCGATCCGGTGCAGCTGCGGCGTCACCTCGTAGGCGTCGAGGAGGTTCTTCAGCTTGCGCTTCGTGTCGGCGTTCTCGAGATGAATGCCGGGCTCCAGGTCGCCGGCCACCGGATACGTGCCAGACGCCGGTCCGGTGAAGTGCCACATGAACCGCTCTTGCCACACGAACCCGGTCTTGGCCATGAGCCGGCAACGTACTACCTGTGGGACGAGCTAGACCGCGAGCCCTGCAAGGACCGCGTCGATGTGTCGTTCGATGAGCTCCTCCTCGAACTCCGCGTCGATCGGCGGCCGCCACAGGAGGAAGTGAGCCAGCCCGTGAACGGCGCTGAACGCGAACAGCCCAACGAGAAACGGATCG
>CAYUBX010000208.1:0-3288 GCA_964443165.1 uncultured Acidimicrobiales bacterium | reverse complement strand
CGAACTGCGGCGCGAGCTCCAACCAAGCCGGCAGCCGAACGGAATTGGTCATCGGCCTTCACTCCCTTTGGCGTCGCCCACATGCCCAGCCTCCGCCGAACACCACTCAACGCTATTCAGCAGCCAGCGGGAAGCGTCGCCACAGGTAGGCAGATCTGCCCCGCTCAGTCGGCGACGGCGGCTCGCTCGTCGTGCGACTTCCAGACCTCTTCCTCCGGGCTGCCGGGCTCGGGAAGCAGTTCGCCACCCTCCATGGTGAACGACGCCTCGATATCCGTGGTCGTCACTTCGAGTGTCGATTCGTCCAGACCGGTGCGGGCCGCGAGCGCGGCGCGAAGGCGGTTCGCGAGGTCGGCCTTCTGATCGGCGTTGCGGCCGCTGCGGATGGTGCCGCGCACGACCCCGACCCGACCGTCAGGAACGCGATCCGCGTCCTCCGTGAACATCACATGCACGAACGAGCGCGGGGCTCCCGTGATGTCGCAATGAATGTCGACGACGTCGTTGGCGAAGGCCGCGCGCTGTGCTTCGTCGGCGCTGCCGGGCTTCACGATGGCGTGGTAGAAGGGCATGTCGATCTTCTTTCGGTGCTCAGGCGGTGGCTTCGGACAGCGAGACGAGAACGTCGTGGTCGGTGCCGCCGGTGACGTCGGTCCACAGATCACAGATCCCGCGCATGTAGGCCTCCCGGAGGTCGAGGGTCGTCGGGCCGTCGACCGAGCAGCTGATCGCACTGGTGTTGCTCTGCTCACCCGCGGTGAACATGAAGCCCGGTGCGACCTCCGACCACCGGATCGAGACCTCACGATCGGGATAAAAGCCGCGGTGGTGAACCAGGAGACGATCCTCGAGTTCGGCGCGCTCGTCCGACGACGGGCCGTCGGCCTGGACGAGGCAGGTGATTCTGTTCACGTTGACTCCCGTCGGATGCAGAAAAGGAGGCTACGAGAGCTCGATGCCGTCGTAGCTGTCGCCGGTGGCCTCGTCGAGCTTCCGCCAATAGCGGGGGCCGCCGCCGTTGTAGACGAAGTACCGGGTCTTGCCGTACTCGTGCCCGTCGACGTTGGAGTTGTATCCGGTGAACCAGCTCTTGGCGTTGCGCATGAGCATCATCGAGTACATGTCCCGCATGTGCTCGCCCCACTCGTCCTCGGCCTCCTGGGTGGGCTCGAATCGCGTGAGCCCTTCCTCCACGAGATGGCCGAGGAACGAGGTGGTCCAGTCGACGCCCTTCTCGATCCCGCGAGGGAAATTGGACGACGCCGAGCCGCTCTGCGGGCCGGCCAACATCACCATGTTGGGGAACCCGTGGACCATGAGGCCGAAGAACGTGGACGGCCCGTCGGCCCACTTGTCGGCGAGGCGCTCCCCGCCCGTTCCACGGATGTCGATCCGGTCGTAGGCGCCCGTCATCGCGTCGAAGCCCGTGGCGTAGACGATGACGTCGAGCTCGACGTGCTCGCCGGAGGTCTGGATGCCGTTCTCGGTGATGCGTTCGATCGGCGTCTCACTCAGGTCGACCAGACGAACGTCGTCGCGGTTGTACGTCTCGAAGTAGTTGGTCTCGAGCGGCACGCGCTGGACCCCGAATCCGTGGTCCTTGGGGATCAGCTTCTCCGCCAGCCCGGGGTCGTCGACCCGCTCGCGGATCTTCTCCGCAACGAACGCCGACAGCTCCGCGTTGGCCTCTTCGTTCATGAAGGTCTCTGCGAAGTTGCCGAGCCAGATCCCGAATCCGGGGCTCGCGTACAGCTCCTCCCAGTACTCGTTGCGCTCCTCGGGCGTGAAGTTGGCGAAGCCGCGCCGATCAGGCTCGTGCTCGAAGCCGCCCGGGGTGCGGCCGCAGCGCTCGAAGATCTCGTCGTAGCGACTGCGGATGTCGGCCATCTCGGCCTCGTCGATCGGTCCGTTGTGGAGCGGGGCCGCCCAGTTGGGGCGCCGCTGGAACACGGTCAGGTGCTCAGCGTGCTCCGCAACGACGGGGATGAGCTGAATGGCGGTGGCACCCGTACCGACGACGCCGACCCGCTTGCCGGTCAGATCGACGGGCTCATGCGGCCAGTAGTACGTGTGCCAGGACTCCCCAGCGAAGTCATCGACACCCGGATACCGCGGCGGGGTCGCCGCGGACAGCAGACCGAGCGCTGTGAGCAAGAAGCGGCAGGTGTAGATGTCGCCGTCCTCGAGCGTGACCGTCCACGAGTTGTCGTCGTCCGAGTAGTGCGCCGAGCGAACGACGGCGTTGAAGCGCATGTGCCGGCGCAGGTCGAACTTGTCGGCCACGTGCGAGAGGTATCGGTAGTTCTCGGGCTGGCTCGAGAACCGCTCCTTCCAGTGCCACTCGTCGAGGAGCTCCTGCGACCACGAGTACCCGTAGGTGTAGCTCTCGGAATCGAACCGACACCCGGGATAGCGGTTCCAGTACCACGTGCCGCCGAGGTCGCCGCCAGCTTCGAGAACGGCGGCTCGAAGCCCAAGATCCACCAGGCGCTTGATCTGGTATATGCCGGCCACGCCGGCTCCGATGACGACGACGTCGTAGTCCAACCCGTCGTTGCTCGACGTGCCATCGACCTGAGCTGTCTGGGTGCTCATCCCCTCACTCCCATCTTCGCCCACACCACCTCGTACGACGTTGATCGCACCGTAGCAACGGTCAGTGCGCCGACGACGGGCCGCCCAGCACGCAGAACTCGTTGCCCTCCGGATCGGCCATCACCACCCACGGCACGTCGCCTTGTCCCACATCGACGCGGGAGGCGCCCAAGGCGAGCAGCCGCTCCACCTCGGCGTCCTGGTCATCCGGCCGGAAGTCCAGGTGGATGCGGTTCTGACCTTGCTTCGCATCGGGGTTCACCAGGAACAAGATGCCGGGCAACCGGCCGGCCGCCGGCTGAATCTCGAACTCGATCGCGTCGTCGTTCACGATCTCCCACCCGAGCGCTTCGGCCCACCAGCGACCCAGCGCAATAGGGTCGAGGGTGGCGACGACAACTTGCTCCCACTCGAGAGTCAGAGCCGGACCGTAGTGAAGAGATCACGACGGCACCGCCAGGTTTCGGGGGTCGGGGCGCAGCAGACGGAGGTGCACGGTGACCCGCTACGAGTCTTCGGTTCGACGATACGAAACGGCCAAGACGGTGCTCGCGGGCGGGGTCAGCAGCAACTTTCGCTACCACTCCCTCCCCGCTCCGCTCGCCATCGATCGTGGGGACGGGCCGCACGTGTGGGATGCCGACGGCAACCACTACATCGACTACGTGCTGGGCAACGGGCCCGCGTTTCTCG
>CAYUBX010000207.1:0-6171 GCA_964443165.1 uncultured Acidimicrobiales bacterium | reverse complement strand
CGACTGGGCGGTGTCGTGGTCGGTCGGACACGCCAGCGAGAAGGAATGCGACGAGCTCGGCATGTCCGACGCGCAAAGGATCGCGACCCGCCGGGCGATCGACGGGCTGTCGACGAGACCCGATCGCGTACTGCTCGACGGCAACTGGAACTACATCGACTGGCTCCCCAGCCGGACGCTGGTGAAGGGCGACCGGGCCTGCCTGTCGATCGCCGCCGCGTCGATCATGGCCAAGGTGGTGCGCGACCGCATGATGATCGAGGCAGCGCAGGACCACCCGGCCTACGGGTTCGACAGCAACAAGGGCTACCCGGCGCCCTATCACGTGATGGCGCTGGCCGGCTATGGCCCCAGCGCCATCCATCGTCGCAGCTGGGCATTCATGGACGACCTGCCCTGGACGGCGACGCCCCGATACGACCGTGAGCTGGCGCGACAGGGCCAGCTCTTCGCGGCCTGACATCGAGATCTGAGAGCGAGGAGGCGGGCGTGGCGGCCTTCCACGAGCGATACCTGGCGGACACCGACGGCGATTTCGAACTGTCCGAGCACCGCAGCGACGACGACGGGTGCTTCGACGGCGACAAGGAGGAAGGGGAGGAGCGGCTTGCGGAGCTGCGGCTCGAGCTCGCCGCGCTCCAGGCCCGGTTGTACGCCGAGGAGAAGGACCGGGTGCTGATCGTCCTGCAGGCTATGGATGCTGCGGGGAAGGACTCCACGGTGCGCGATGTGCTGCGGTCGACCAATCCGATGGGCGTGCACGCGTTCCCGTTCGGCCGGCCGAGTTCGGAGGAGCTGGCTCACGACTACCTGTGGCGCATCCACCATCACACTCCGGCGAGGGGCGAGATCGTGATCTTCAACCGCTCCCACTACGAGGACGTGCTCGTCGTGCGGGTGAACGAACTGGTCCCCGAGAAGCAGTGGAAGCGTCGCTATCGGCACATTCGTGAGTTCGAGCGGATGCTGGTCGACGAGGGGGTGACGATCCGCAAGTTCTTTCTCAACATCTCGAGAGAGGAGCAGGCTGAGCAGTTCCAGCAACGACTCGACGACCCGACGAAGCGCTGGAAGTTCGACCCGGGCGACCTCGAGGTGCGGGCGCGTTGGGACGACTACATGGAGGCCTACGAGGACGCGATTCGCGAGACGTCCACCAAGGACGCGCCGTGGTACGTGATCCCGGCAGACCGTCGCTGGTACCGCAAGCTTGCGGTGGCGGAGATCCTGGTGCACACGCTGGCCGATCTCGACCCGCAGTTCCCCCCCGAACTCGACGGTCTCGACGACATCGTCATCGAGTAGCCGCCCGTCACAAGCGCACAAGGGGGTCAGACACCCGTCTGACCCCTAGTGACCGCTCTGGGTGAAGAACGACCACGGGCCGTCGAGACCGATGTCAGTCGGTGCGATGGGTGCCGACCTTGAGTTCGCGGAAGGGGCTCGTCGTGTCGATTCCGGGCTCCTTGGGGAGACCCAGCACCCGCTCACCCACGATGTTGCGCATCACCTCGTCGGAACCACCGGCGATCCGCATCGCCGGGAAGCCCAGCACGTAGCCGGCCCAGCTGAAGGTGCCCCATTCGCCCGTATCGGCGATGAGCTTGCTCTCCAGCACGTCGGACACGAAGTTGTAGGTGGCCTGCATCTGGCGGGTGAGACCCATCTTCGACAGTGACATCTCTGGCCCCGGCGTCTTGCCTGCCTTGAGCCCGTCCATCACCCGCTGGTTGGACCAGGCGAGCATCTTGCCGTAGGCGTAGATGTTCATCAGCTGCTGGCGGGCCGACGGGTCGTCCGCCATGTCGTAGTGACGCAGCATGGCGCTCAGCTTGGTGTAGCTGCCGCCGCTGCCCCCTCCACCCGAACCGATCGACGCCCGCTCGTTCATGAGGGTGGTGAGCGCCACGCCCCAGCCCTGGTTGACGTCACCGAGGCGGTGCGAATCGGGGATGCGAACGTCGGTGAAATACACCTCGTTGAAGTTGGTGCCGCCGGTCATCTGGCGCAGCGGCCGCACCTCGACGCCCGGAGCGTGCATGTCGACCATGAAGCCGGTGAGGCCCTGGTGCTTGGGCAGGTCGAAGTCCGAGCGGGCGATCACCTCGCCGACGTCGCTGTAGTGCGCGCCCGACGTCCAGACCTTCTGGCCGTTGAGGATCCACTCTTCGCCGTCGCGCTCGGCGCGCATCTGCAGCGAGGCGAGGTCCGAACCGGCGCCCGGCTCCGAGAAGAGCTGGCAGCCGACGAGATCGGCCCGGTACATCTTGGGGAGCAGGTCGGCTGCGACCTCGGGCTGGGCGTGGGCCAGGATCGTCGGGGCCACCATGCCGAGTCCGATGCCGAAGAACCCGCCGTCCGGTGTGTCGAACTGGCTCTCGAGACCGGCCCAGATGCGGTCGAAGCGTCGCGGGTGGCCGCTGCCCCCGAGTTCGGTCGGCCCGGAGATCCACCCGAACCCGGCGTCGTACTTCTTGGCCCGCCACTCCTTGGCGTGGCCGAGGTCGATCTCTTCCTTGTCGCGATCGACTTCTTCGAACATCGCCGCGTTGTCGGGGCCCTCACCCCACACGAAGGCCTTCCTCTCGCCCTTCCGGGAGTAGTTCGCCTCGAGGAATGCAAGGGCCTCGGCGGTGAATTCTTCTTCGGTGATCTCGGCCATGGTGGCCAAACTAATCGCTTCCACGACTAGCCTGGCAGTCCATGGGTCAGCCCGTCCGTGTTGCCGAAAAGAACTCCGTCGCACGCGCCGGAATGGTGCGTTTCGAGACCAACCGTCCCCTCACCGGGATGGGTCACCGGTACTACGACGGTCCCGAGGATTCGCTCAATGTGGAGGACCCGGCTGACGTGTTGGCCGAGCGGTTGTTCGAGCGCGGCGGAATCGAGCACGTGCACGTGTACGGCAACGTCGTCGATGTGGACCTCGCGAAGGGCTACGACGCGGAGGGGATCATCGAGATCATCGAGTCCCTGTTCGCCCACTATTGATCGGGCTCTGACGGCTCTCCAACCCGTCCATTTTGGATCGAACACCTGTTCGATTAGGCTGTGGCGATGGCCACGGTGGCTCCTGATCTCGACGAACTCCGACGTCTGACCCAACTGACGGCTCCTGTCACCTTGGCGCGCGAGCAGACCCTGCCCGTTCTCGAGGAGCTCCGCCCCCTGCTTCCCGAGAGAGGGGTGCGTCGTGGGTCCACGATCGCGGTGCGCGGCGACGGGGCCTGTGCGCTGGCCATCGCTCTCACCGCCGAGATCTCGCGTACCGGTGGATGGGTCGTCGGTGTCGGCGTGCCCACCTTGGGGCTGTCTGCGGCGCTCGAGGCAGGGGCAGCGCTCGAACGGTGGGCCTTCGTCGACGATCCGGGTGACCAGGCGGCCGAGGTGGTCAACGCTCTGGTGTCCGGCGTCGATCTGATCGTGATCGGCCCCCAGGTCCGTCTCCGGCTCTCGCACACCCGCCGGCTCTCCGCCCGTCTACGCGAGCGGGGAACCTCGGTGATCACCATCGCCCCTGATCCGTCGGCGAGCCTGGCTGCAGACCTCACGATCGAGGTCGAACGAAGCACGTGGACCGGGGTGGAATGGGGCCACGGCCGTCTACGGGCGAGGCGGGTGGAGCTTGTGACCAGCGGGCGGGGTGCAGCCGCCCGGCCGCGACGTCTTGCGGCGTGGTTGCCGGGCCCTGAGGGGCGGATCCAGGTCATCGAGAAGGCGACCCTTCGACGCGTCGAGCCCGAGGGGAACACCGCCAATGTCGTGGATCTCGCGCGGCGAGCAGGGTGAGCGCCACCCGCACCCTCGTCGTTCTCGCTCCTCATTGGTCGACCGTCGCGGCGGGGATCCCCCCCGACCAACCGGCTGCTGTGGTGTTCGCCAACCGGGTGTTCGACGCGACGCCGGCGGCCGTCGAGAGCGACGTCCATGTGGGGCTCCGTCGCCGTGAAGCCCAGGGTCGCTGCCCCGCCCTGGAGGTCGTCGAACACGACGCCGCCCGCGATGCGCGCCGGTTCGACCCCGTCGTGAGCTCCCTCGAACAGCTCACGCCCCGCGTCGAGATCCTCCATCCGGGGCTGTGTTCGTTTCCGACGCGTGGACCGTCGCGGTTCTTCGGTGGGGACGACTCGCTTGCCCGTCTCGCCGTGGACTACGCAGGAGAGGCGGTGGCGGACGCGATCGTTCTCGATCCCCTGCCCGATGTGCTCGTACCGCGCGTGGGGGTGGCGGACGGTCTGTTCGCCGCGAGCCTCGCTGCTCAACGCGAGCGACCGGGGACGGCGGAGGTGATCGATCCGGGTGCGAGTTTGTCGTTCCTGCGTCACTTCTCCGTCGCGGCCCTGGTCGAGGGGGCCTCACCCCTGGCCGGGCACGACGACCTCGTCGACGTGTTCTGGCGTCTCGGCCTGCGGACCCTCGCCGACGTCGCCGCCCTCATGCCCGAGGATCTCCTCGCGCGCTTCGGTATTCCCGGTGTGTTGGCTCACCGTCTGGCCAGCGGGCTCGACGATCGTCCTCCCGACACCCGGCCAGTGCCGGAGGGGGTGGCGAGAGAGGCCCAGCTCGAGCCGCCCGCGGACCGGGTCGACACCGTGGCCTTCGTCGCCAAGGCGCTCGCCGACGAGATCGACGAACGGCTCGCGAGCAACGGCCTGGTGTGCACCCGTCTCGTCGTGGAGGCTATCAGCGAGAACGGAGAGGTGCGGACCCGGGTCTGGCGACACGAACACCGCTTCACCGCTGCGGCCATGACGGATCGGGTGCGATGGCAGCTCGACGGGTGGTTCCACTCCGCCCAACGTCCGACCGGTGGGGTGGCGACCATCCGGCTCGAACCGGACGAAGTGGCGCCAGACGAGGGTCGCCAGCTCGGGTTCTGGGGAGGCCAGTCCAACAACGACGAGCGCGCGTCCCGTTCGCTCGCCCGTGTGCAGGGTCTGCTGGGTCCCGACGCGGTCACGGTCCCCGAGTGTGGCCGGGGACGCCGAGCCGCCGATGTGGAGAAGCGGGTGTCGCTCACTGCGGTGACCCTCTCGTCCGACCGGCCCCTCACCGCCCCCGAGGTCGCAGAGGCTCCGTGGCCCGGTCGTCTTCCCGCGCCGTCTCCCGCCACGGTCTTCGTTCCGCCGCGGGCGATCGATGTTCGCGATGCGGAGGGTTCGACGGTCACCGTCAACGGGCGAGGCGAGGTGGTGACCGATCCAGCGCGCGTGATCGGCGACGGGGCGCGTCGAACGATCGTGGGATGGGCGGGGCCATGGCCTCTGGACGAGCGGTGGTGGGATGGCGCCGGCCGTCGGCGTCAGGCGCGGTTCCAGGTGGTGCTCGATGACGGCACCGCCCACCTGATCAGCGTCGAACGCGGTATTTGGTGGCTCGACGCGACCTATGACTAGCCGCGGCGGTGAGCGGCGGAGCTATCGCCCGTTGGTGGACCAGTGCCAGGGTTCGCTCGGCAGGTTCCTCAACCCGAACCGCGCCGCGTTGTTCACCAGCCAGTTGTACCCCGAGCTGCCGCGGCGGAGCGTGCGTCCGCCCTGGGTGAAGTCGATGGCGAGGCCGCGCTCGTGCATCGAGTTGCCGGGGCGGGCCGTGGGTGGACGGCACTGCGACGACGGCATCTGGTAGATCGCGTAGTCGCTGGTGCCGCAGTGGGCCCTGCGGAGTCGGATCTGCGACGAGGCACTGCGGTAGCCGCCACCGGACAGAGAGATCCCGTCGGCTTCGGCAGCGTTGAGCAGCGCCAGGAGCTCCTCGCCGTAGGACACGAGCACGGTGATCCCCCGGACGGTGTGGAGCTGTGACGACGGCACGTTGTTGGATGTCGGCGCCGGCGACGTGCCGTTCTCGCGCCGGCGGCGGGCCTCTTCTTCCAGGCGACGACGCTCGGCCTCGCGTCGGCGGCGGGCCTCTTCCTCGGCCTTCCGCTTCTCTTCGGCGATGATCGCCGCGAGCCTTTGTTCGGTGGCGCGGATCTCCGTGGCCATGTCGGAGTCGATCTCCTCGAGTGCAGCAGCCTCGTACAGCCGGGTCTCGAGGCGCTCTTCGGCCAGCGCCACCAGCTCGGCTTGCAGGGAGACCGCATCGAGCAGCTGGGTCAGCTCTTCCTCGGCCTGGAGCTCCTTGTCGACGCGGTCGGCGACGGCGAACTCGAGGTTCTGGGTGGCGAGC
>CAYUBX010000206.1:0-6173 GCA_964443165.1 uncultured Acidimicrobiales bacterium | reverse complement strand
TCGATGGCTCGCGCCGCGACCTGATCCTGGGCCACTGGAGCCAGGACGTCGATCAGGTCGGGTTCGGGCTCGACTACAACGTCGTGTACCCGATCGACCGACTGCACGAGATGGCTGAGGCCGGCCGCATCGGCAAGGTGTCCGACGTCCATCTGGCGTACGCAGGCAACCAGTTCGACATCGCTGGTGTACGGATGGACAGCGGGCCTGAGGGCGCCAAGCTGCTCAAGGAGGCGGGCGTCGACGTCGTCCTGCTCACACCTGTCTGACCGCTGTGCACCCGTACCGTGAGTACGCTCGCCCACGTCTTCGAAGAGGCCGGCCTGGCCACCGTCTCGCTCGGCATCATCAAGGAGCAACTGGTCAACACCGCGCCGCCACGAGGCCTGTACGTCGACTTCCCGCTGGGGCGACCGTTGGGCAAGCCGAACGACGCAGCGTTCCAGCAACGTGTTCTCGATCATGCCTTCGGTCTGCTGAACGCCACCGGTCAGGTCGTGGAGGACTTCGACGAGCCGGTGCTCGACACCGGCGAAGTGCTGGCGTGTCGCATCCCGCCGATCGATGACCCCGATGCGCACGCGGCCATCGCCGAGGCCCGCGGGATCAGGGCGGCGTACGACCGGGCCAAGGCCAAGGGCATGCGTCAGGGCGCGTTCCGCCTCATGGGGCCCGACGATGTCCCCGCCGCGATCGAGTGCTTCGTGAAGATCGCCGACGGCACTCCGTGGAAGGAAGCCGGTATTCCCGGCATCCCCGCCCGGGTCGCCCAAGACATTCGGGGCTACTACGAGGCGGCAGCCACCGAGCTGGCCGACCACACGCCGGCCGCCTTCGAAGCGACGCGTTGGTTCCTCCGGGAGACGGAGGCCGGCAAGGTCTTGCTGGCCGCCCGCGAGGCGATGAAGGCCGACGGCACCAAGGAGCCCATCTGGCGGTTCCTCATCACCGAACAAGCCGAGTAACCCGCCTGCGCCGGTCACCCACCTGACGTGTGCCCCGAACGTGTCGGGACTCAGCTGCCGGTGGCGGGCCAGTGGTGGGGGAGTTGGGCCCGCAGCCAGCCAACGATGGCGGCATTGACCTCGGCGGGCCGTTCCTGGGCCATCCAGTGGCCCGTGTCGAGCACGTGTTCGGTGAGGTTGGCCACGTGGGCCCGCATCGGCTCGGCGAGCTGCGAGTCGACGCACTCGCACGTGTAGTCGTAGCGAGCGGCGAGGAACAGGACGGGCATGGCGAGATGTCCGTCGTTCACGGCGGTTTGCGCATACGCCTCGTTGGCCTCGTGATTGAGGTACCAGGCATCGGGGCCGAAGAACCCGTTGCGATCGAGCGCCGCGGCATAGGTACGGAGGTCGGCCTCGGTGACCACGTCGGTGTCCTGTGGAATGTCGGGAGCCTCGTCGGCCCCTCTGAACCATCCGCCGTGAGCCCGTACCATCGACGTCATCGCCGGCTTCCCCATGCCGTCGGGGTTGCCCTTGCGGAAGAGAGCCTTGGCCGTCAGATAGGTGTCGGCTTCGAAGACCTCCACGGCCCGTGGCAGGTTCTCTTGGTAGAAGAGCTGATAATCCCACTGACCGACGGGAGACTCGTCTTCGGGGTACACGTCTCGGTTGACGAGCGCGACGGTGGCACCCCAGCCGTGTTCCAACGTGCGATATGGCACACAGAGATTGACGACGCCCTCGCACCGGTCCGGATGATGACTGGCGGTGTTCCACACGACGGGACTGCCCCAGTCGTGTCCTACCCACACGGCTCGTTCGGCGCCGAGGTGATCGATGAGCTCGATCATGTCGGCCACGATGAGTTTCTGGGCAAACGCGTCGGTGGTGGCGTACGTCGAGGAGCGCCCATATCCCCGCATGTCGGGAGCGATGGCCCGGAAACCCAAAGCCGCGAAGGCCGGCAGCTGGTGGCGCCAGCTGATCGAGAGCTCGGGCCACCCGTGTACGAAGATCATGAGCGGTCCGTCTTCCGGACCCGCCGCGAGGTAGCCCGTGGTGTGGCGGTCGGTGCGCAGCGTGTGCTCGGTAACGAGCGTCAGGTCAGTCCCAGGCATGGCCGGACTGTAGGGCACCGCCCCCCCCCGCCCCCTGACGGACTGGCGACGCATTCCTATGCCGGCCGCGGGGAGGCCACATCTAGGACCGACAGAAATCCCGTAGTACACGGAGCGATATTTCTGTCGCCCGGGTGGCGTGGTCGCGACTGTTGATGTCGTAGCCCAGCTCCACCAGCTCAGGCGGCGGGCCATCGGAGATTCCGAACAGTCCGACGTCGAGACCCTGGTTCTTGAGCTCTTCATCGGACACGGTTTCGAGGTCGCGGCAGAGCTGTACAGCGTCGGCACCCTGAATCTGCTGTTCTAAGCCTTCCCTGAGTACTTCCTGCGCCCGTTGCTCCCACTCATATCCACTCTGATCCCCACCGCACCCAACGGTGAACACCATGAGCGGGATAAGAATCCGCCAGGAACATCTGCCCAACAACGACATGGCGCGGCTCCGATGGTCGTGAGAGAAGATGACCCACGCTGCGCGGGCCACAAGAGAGAAGCCAAGCACTTGGCCTTCGGCGCGTGATGGCTGCTCTGCGGTTCGTTGCCTCGATCGGAGACCGCAGCAACGGCTGTACCACTTCTGCCCTGGTCCACGTCGTGGCGAAGACATTACGGCAACAACTCCGGAGGTAGCTCGAAGCACTCCGCTGCCGCTGGGTTGGTGACAGCGTGGGCGGAATTGGCCGGTACCACACAGATGGCCGTCGTGCCCGCCGGGGCGTTGGCAACCGCAACAGCGGAGCCCGCGGTCTCAAAGCGCTGGTCGTCGGTCAGCTGCCAACTCCCCTGGCTCGCAGCGCCGCCGAGGGACCAGTTGGTCCCGACCTGATTCGCGTCGTACACGTTGTAATAGAAGTGCGCGTGGAAACCGCTCGTGTCAGGCGCGAATCCGTGTGCTGACCACTCGAACACCAATTCGCCGCCCGCCACGCTGACGTTCTCGATGTGAGCGCACACTTCGAAGCCACACGAGAACGGTGGTTCGGTCGTGGTCGTGGTCGGAGCGGCGGCGGTCGTGGTCGGAGCGATCGTGGTGGGCAGAGCGAGAGTGGTCGCGGTGACCTCTTCACCGACCGTTGTCTCCGTTATGCCACCGTCATCGGCTGCGACGTCCTCGCCTTGCGAGTCGCCGCTACCGCCTCCAGCGCCGAGCACGGCGACGGCCCCAACGATGAGCAGGACGAGGGCAATAGCACCCACCCCAATCAGGCGGTTGCGGTTGTTGCCGCCGCCGTCGTTCGAATTGAGCTTGAGAGCGCGCGGCTGATCGTCGGATCGAAGAGCGGGTGCTTCGCGCGCGACTTGCCGTTCGCTGGATGGCCCAGAATCAGCGACCGGTGGCTCGGTCGGCTGAGGGGATGACGTGGCCGTCTCCGGCGAGGCGTGCTCGGGAGTCGCAGGTAGGTCCTCTGCGCCCGGACCCGGCATCTCGGCTGTGGCCCCAGCTTCGGCCGACGAGGGGCCCATCGCAGCGGGAGTACCACCAGATACTTCAGCAAGATGTGCGCCGCCCCCATCGGCAGCTGCAGCCCGAGCCGCGCCCATCGCCACGGAGTGCTTCGGATGGGCATCGACTGCCACTGGACGGCCAAGTTCTCCACCGACCATCTGTCCAACCAGCGGGATACGGCTGCTGCCACCCACGAGGAGCACCAGATCGATGTCGGTGATCTCCAGACCGGCGCCGCGCACGGCCCGCTGCATCGAACTGATGCTGTCGCCGAGGCTCGGACGGATGAGTTGCTCGAACTCCGACCGCGTCAAACGGACGTCGGTTTGGATTGATGGCAACACAACGGGAATCGAAACCTCGGTGTCGCTCGAGAGCGCCTCTTTGGCATCGACGCAGTCGCGGCGAAGTCGGGACACCGCCGCGACGCTGGTTGCGTCGCTGGGGTCGAGCTCCTGCAGTGCACCGCCCAGCGCCCGCGAAACAAACCCAAACACGGCCTCGTCGAAGTCGATGCCACCGAGACGCTCGATCCCTTCCGGCTGTCCCAGGAAGTCGAAGCCCACCTCGGTCTTCAGCAGAACCGTGGCGTCGAACGTCCCACCGCCGAGATCGAACACGGCCACGCGCATCCCGGCGTCGATGCGCTCAAGCGAGGAGTAGTGGATCGCAGCCGCCTCGGGCTCTGTGAGCGTGACGACGTCCTCGAGGTCGGCCATGCGGAAGGCCTGGTGCAGCAAGTCGAGCTTGTACGGGCCCCAGTTGGCTGGGTGCGTCACTGCGACGCGGGCCGGTGTCTGACCTTCGAGCTCGGCCACATGCCGGATCACCCATCGAAGGAGCTGAGCGGAAAGGGCTTCGGCAGAGTACGGCGTGCCGCCGACGAGGAGTGGTGTGGGATCGCCGATACGCCGCTTGAACTCACGTGCCACTCGATCCGGCGAGGTGACGGCCCGACGGTTCGCTGCCTCTCCGGTCAGGACGTCTTCCTCCTCGGTCAGGAAGACGACGGAAGGGATCGTCGCGGTGCGGTTGCCGAGCTCGACAATCTGTACCTGACCGTCACGGTGGGCGGCGGCCGCCGTATACGTCGTACCGAGATCCACCCCGAGCTCGTAGCCCATGAACGCTTCTCCTCGTGTTCAGCGAGAACCGTAATGCAGGCGGAGCTTAGCCATCGCCCTCGCAGCCCGGGGGCGCCCCCGCGTTGCGTTCCTTGTCGGGATCCACCCCCGATATCCCCGAAGAATCCCCCATGACCCCACCCGATCCCCTAGGGGCTGCCCCAGCTCAGGAAATCGATGCAACCAGCATCTCCCCCGATGTGCGGAGGCCCGGACGCTCGCATGATGACTCCATCGCAGCAACACGCAGCGATGCACTATGGATAGGACAAGGAAAATGGTTGACAACATGCTGATTGACAAGCTCAAGGACTGGTTCTTCGGCGCCAAGGGCGACGAGTACCGCGAGGCAACTCCTGCCGAGCAGGAAGCAATGGTCCAGGAGGACTTCGGGGACATGAGCCCCGCTGACTTCAACGAGGCGGTGAGCCTCATGTGCGAGGAGCTCCCGCCAGAGCAGGCAGCGATGCTGCATCCTGGTGGCCCGGCCGACCAGAGTGTCGATAGCGATCAGGCTGGTGCGGTTTCGAACGAGGCACTCGGGCTGAGCGACAACCCTGTCAACGTCACCGGCCCCGAGGTCGGCGGCCAGACCGAGACCACGGTGTCAGCACCGGCTCCCGCCCCTGCACCGGCTCCTGCCCCTGCGCCGGCTCCCGCCCCTGCGCCGGCTCCGGCCCCTGCTGCGTCAGCTCCTGCTGCGCCGCCGGCTCCCCCGGCCTTCGAGGGTGAACCCTCCGAAGTCATCCACCAGACGATCAACTACTACGTCACCAACGTCGACCAGAGCACGACGATCGAGCACCTCGACGACCGTGACACCCACATCGACAACAGCACCGAAATCGAGGGCGACATCTACGCCGAGGGAGATGTCGAACTGGAGTTCGACAACGATGTCCAGACGGCTGGCGATGGCGCCGTGCAGCTTGGCGAGAAGGCCAAAATCGAAGACAGCCAGGTCGCCTCTGGCGACGGTGCGGTCGCTGCTGACGGCGACGTCGAGGGCGTGATCACCGGTGAGGTCAGCGACTCCACCGGGGTCCAGGGCGATGTCGAGGACTCGAACGTGACGGGCGATGTCGAGGGAGTGTTCGCCGACGACTCCGATGTGGCTGGCGTGAACACCGGCGACGTGGGCGGAGACATGGTCACCAACACGGGCTCCGGCAACGTGGCGACCGGCGGCTCCGAGGTCACCGACGTCGATGTCGAGGGAGGCCCGGGAGGTGGAGACACGCAGGTCGTGGTCGGTGACGGCAACGTCACTGCGCAGGGCGATTCTCAGGCAGCCGGTGGCGACGCGATCGATGCCGATGGCAACGTCAACACGGGCGCCGGCGATCAGACCAACCTGGACATCGGCGATATCTCCTCGGGCGATGACCTGAACCTCAACCTTCAGGGTGAGCAGAATGTTCAGGACACCGAGACCACCACGAACATCGACCAGGACAACGACACGATCATCTACCAGGACAACGACACGAACATCGACCAGGACCTCAACCTGCAGCAGCAGAACATCGAGACC
>CAYUBX010000205.1:0-6175 GCA_964443165.1 uncultured Acidimicrobiales bacterium | reverse complement strand
CGAGCATCGCTCGGAGAGCTCGACGTCACGATCTCCGCGCTCGAGCATCAGTTGGCCGCATCGGGCGACGCGGGTCTCGACACCCTGCCGCGTGTCGAGTCGCTGCGTGAGCGCTGCCGCGGTCTCGTCGCCCTGGTCGACGAGCGGATCCGCGCCGTGCAGCGCGATCGCGGAGCGCTCCTCGCAGACGATGTGGTCGCCACACTCGAGGCCGAGCACGCTCGCATCCAACGCGAGATCGACGACCTCGCCCGCCAGGCCACCCAACTCGAGCCCGAGGCCGATGAGCTCACCGCGGCCGAAGCCGAACTCGAGCGCGATCAGGCTGCGTTCACCGCCCAGCGCCCAGGAGGCGGGGGCCACGACGCCGCGGGTCGAGCCGCCGAGGTCAGGGGCGAACTCGGGGCACTCCGCAGCACGGTGCAGCGCGGGACCGCTGAAGAAGAGCGCCTGTCGGCGCGTATCGGTGCGCTCGACTCCGATCTCGCAGACAGCGAAGGCCGGCTCGGAGAGCTGCAGTCCGGCATCGCATCGGCCACCGAAGCCGAAGAGGGCTTGGTCGCCGCTCTCGACGCGGCGACCGCAGCCCTGGAGCAGGTCGACTCCGACGTCGCCGCAGCCGACGGGGCTCGCAACGAGGCGCGCCACGAGCTGCAGAGCTGGCGGGCGCGGGCCGAGGCGTTGCGGTTGGCGATCGACGATGCGCGGTCGCGCTCGGGTCTCGACGAGCTGCGCGATGTCGGCGGTGTGCTGGGCTTGCTCGGCGAGCTGATTCAGATCGACGGCGGCTGGGAGCATGCGGTTCAGGCCGCCATGGGCGAAGCGCTCGAGAGCGTGGTCGTCCGCGACGTCGATTCCGCCCGTACGGCTCTGGAGCGGCTGCGAGATCGCGACGCCGCCGGCGCCGTCCTGGCGTTGCGCACCGCAGCCCACCCGATCACGCCCTCTCTGTTGGGTGAGCCGGTTCGCCATCACGTCAGCGCGACGCAGAGCGAGCTGGAGCCGCTGCTCGACGTCTTGCTCGGAAACGCCGTGTGCGTCGACGGGGGCTGGACCGCCGCAGTCGACGCGGCGCTCAACGACCCGGATCTCACGGTCGTCACGCGCGATGGCGACCGATGTGGCTCCGCTGGGTGGCGGCTCGGCGCCGGGGGCCCCGGAGCAACCGCTGCCGCGCTCGACGAGGCAGAGGCCGCACTGCTCGTCGCAGAGGAACGGCTCACGAGCGACCAGGCGATCCACGCCGCGGCGGAGGCAGCGAGGGCTGCGGCGGTCGAACTGCGGGCGCGGGCTGCCGATGAGCTCGAGGCCAATGACGACGTCCTCACCCGGGCCGGCGATGCACTCGACCGCCTCCAGCGCGAGCGCCGTGATGCCGAGACCGAGCGTGAGGCCCATCGTTCCCGACTCACCGAGCTCGAACTCGCGTTGGGTCGCGATCGCACACGGCTCGCGCAGCTGGAGGAGCTGCTGCCGGCGCTCGAGGAGGAAGAGACCGCAGAGCGATCTGCAGCTCAGGAGGCGATCCGTCGACGAGAGGCGCTCGACGAGCGTGCTCTCGCGGTGTCTGCCCTCCGCGCCGAGCTGGGAGTGCGGGCGGCGACCCTCGAGGAACGTCGTGGGTTGCTCGGCACCCGCCAAGAGGAGATCGAGCGCCAGCTGGCCGATCACGCCAGCGAGCGCGAACGCGCCGCCGACCGCCGAGCGCGGATCGAAGGCGTCCTCGTGTCCTTGGGCCTGGTTCGTGACCTTCTCGAGACCCGAAGCGCGAGCGTGGAGACGGAGCTGCGGCGGCTGCGGCAGCGCAGACAGGAGCTCTCCGACTCCGTTCGCCTCGTCACTGATCAACTCGAGCTGCGCCGCCGCGAGCGAACCGAGGCCGAGAAGCGGCTGGACGAGGTGCGCGAGCTCCTCAGCCGGGCCGACATCGACGACGCAGAGCGCCGTCTCAAGCTCGAGAACCTCGTTCAGACGGTTCGCACCGACCTTCAGGCCGAGCCCGAGGCCGCGATCGCGACCGAGGTGCCGCCACTGCCCGAAGGCATCACCGCGGCGGCCCGGGTGCGCGAGCTCGACGGAGAGCTGCGCCGGATGGGGCCGATCAACCCGCTGGCACTCGAGGAGTACGAGGCTCTGCACGAGCGGCACGAGTTCGTCGCCGAGCAGCTCGACGACGTCAAGCAGGGTCGGCGCGAGCTCCACAAGGTGATCCGCGCGATCGATGAGGAGATCGTTCGGGTCTTCAGCGCAGCGTTCAGCGACGTGGCCGAGAACTTCGAGCACCTCTTCTCGACTCTGTTCCCCGGCGGTGCGGGGCGCCTCCGCCTCACCGAGCCTGACGACCTCCTCAACACCGGCGTCGAGCTGGAGGCCCGACCGTCCGGCAAGAACGTGCGCAAGCTCTCCCTGTTGTCTGGTGGTGAGCGCAGCCTCACCGCGCTGGCGTTCCTGTTCGCGATCTTCCGCAGCAGGCCCTCGCCGTTCTATGTGATGGACGAGGTCGAGGCCGCTCTCGATGACGTCAACCTCCACCGATTCCTCGAGCTGGTGGCCGAGTTCCGTCGCGAAGCGCAGCTGGTGATCGTCTCCCACCAGAAGCGGACGATGGAGGCGGCCGACGTTCTGTACGGCGTCTCGATGCCGCCGGGTGGCGCGTCTTGTGTGGTGAGCGAAAAGGTCGCCTGACCGGACCGGTAGCCTCCGTATCTCGTGGACACGACGACGCTGCTGATCGTTCTCTTCGTGGTGGCCTTCGCCTTGCTGGCGTTGCTGCCCTTCATCCATCGCTCGTGGAGCTCTCGCCGCGGGGACGACCTGGGGGATGTCGCCACCGACGTGGTCCCAGTCGAGCCGGCTGTCGCGCCCGACGAGCCGGCCGAGGCCGAGGTCGAGCCGGAGTTCCGGGGCGAGGTCGATGACCCGCCCGAACCCGAGCCGGAACCGGAACCGGAGCCCGAGGTCAAGCCGTCGTTCCGCGACCGCCTCGGCAAGGCGCGCCAGGCGATGTCGGGCTACATGGGCTCGATCCGCGGGCGCGACGTCGACGAGTCGACGTGGGAGGAGATCGAAGAGGCGCTGATCCTCGCGGACGTGGGTGTCGACGCCACGATGGCCGCCGTCGATCAGCTCCGCGAGACCGCCAGGGCGGAGGGGATCACGACCGGCCCGGATCTCCTCGATGCCCTCAAGTCCCAGATGAAGGCCGACCTCGACAGCGACAGGGAGCTGTCGCGCGATGCGGACGGCACCCCTGTGTGGCTGTTCGTTGGAGTGAACGGCGTCGGCAAGACCACCACGATCGGCAAGGTCGGCAAGCGGTTGACCGACGACGGCGTCAGCGTGGTGATGGCCGCGGGTGACACGTTCCGCGCCGCTGCTGCCGAGCAGCTCTCCACGTGGGCGGAGCGATGCGGCGCCGACCTCATCCGCGGCAGTGAGGGAGCCGACCCGAGCTCGGTCATCTTCGACGGCGTGCAGGCCGCGTCGGCGCGGGGCACCGACGTGGTGTTGGCCGACACCGCAGGGCGACTCCAGAACAAGGTCAATCTGATGGAGGAGCTCGCCAAGGTCCGGCGAGTCGCAGATCGCGAGCCGGGCGTCGTGTCCGAGGTGCTCCTCGTGGTCGACGCCACCACCGGCCAGAACGGCCTCTCGCAGGCCAAGCAGTTCGCCGAGGCGGTGGATGTCACCGGGGTCGTCCTGACCAAGCTCGACGGCTCGGCCAAGGGCGGCATCGTCTTCGCGATCGAACGCGAGCTCGGACTCCCGGTCAAGCTCGTCGGGCTCGGGGAGGGCGCGGCCGATCTGGTCGACTTCGACCCAGACGACTTCGTCGACGCCCTCTTCGACTAGCTCGTCCGTCGCGGCAGCTGTCGGCGGCGCACCTCGCGCAACGTGGCGATCGTGCCCATCGCGAACCACAGCCGCCCTTCCTTCGCCGACGAGACCCGCGCCATCACGCGACCCTCGAGGTCGGCGTACGCGGCCTCTGCCGATGACGAGGGCGCCCCACCACGACGCCGCTAGCCTTTCAGTCCGTATGTTCGACTCACTCTCGGATCGTTTCGACGGCATTCTCGGTCGCCTCAAGGGCAAGGGCCGCCTCGGCGAGGGCGACGTCGACGAGGCGATGCGCGAGATCCGTCTCGCCCTTCTCGAAGCCGACGTCAACTTCACGGTGGTGCGCGACTTCGTCGCCCGGGTGAAGGAACGCTGCCTCGGCGAGGACGTGAGCACGAGCCTCACGCCTGGCCAGCAGGTGGTGAAGATCGTCGATGAGGAGCTCACCGGCATCCTCGGCGGCGAGACCCTCCAGATCACCTACTCGCCCCAGCCGCCCACCGTCATCTTGATGGCGGGTCTGCAGGGCTCGGGCAAGACCACCGCCTCGGCCAAGCTCGCCCGCTGGTTCAAGTCGCAGGGCCGCAACCCGCTTCTCGTCGGTGCCGACCTCCAGCGCCCCGCTGCTGTCGAGCAGCTCCGCACGCTGGCCGGTCGCATCGAGGTGCCCGTCTTCAGCGACCCGGCGGATCCGGTCGAGACGAGCCGCCTCGGTCTCGAGGAGGCTCGTCGCCTCGGACGCGACGTCCTCATCGTCGACACGGCCGGCCGTCTGTCGGTGGACACCGACCTGATGGACGAGATCGCGTCGATCTCCGACGCAGTGGAGCCGCACTACACCTTCCTCGTCATCGACGCGATGACCGGTCAGGACGCGGTCAACACCGCGGAGACCTTTCACGCCACGCTCGAACTCGACGGGATCATCCTCACCAAACTCGACGGCGACGCCCGCGGTGGCGCAGCCCTGTCGGTCAAGGAGGTCGTCGGACGCCCGATCGCCTTCGCGTCGACGGGCGAGAAGCTGGAGGACTTCGACCAGTTCCATCCCGATCGGATGGCGCAGCGGATCCTCGGGATGGGCGATGTCCTCACGCTCATCGAGAAGGCCGAGGAGGTCTACGAGCAGGAGGAGGCCGAGGAGGCCGCCCAGCGACTGCTCGAGGGAACGTTCACGCTCGACGACTTCGTCGAGCAACTCCGCCAGGTCCGCAAGATGGGCAACCTCGGCGGGCTGATCTCGATGATGCCCGGCGTTCCCAAGGAGCTGAAGGACGCTGAGATCGACGAGAAGGAGATCAACCGTGTCGAGGCCATCGTCTTGTCGATGACGATGGAGGAGCGGGTGAACCCCGACATCATCGACGGCTCGCGCCGCACCAGGATCGCAAACGGCAGCGGCACCAGCCCGGCCCAGGTCAGCAATCTCCTGAAGCAGTTTAAAGAGATGCGCAAGATGATGAAGGGCATGGCGGGGCTCGGCTCCAAGCGCAAGCCGGCCGCACGCAAAGGCAAGAAGGGCAAGAAAGGGGTGAAGGGCAAGAAGGGTTCGCCCAAGGGCCGTACCGGCGGGCGCGTGACGTCCCAAGAGCCCCAGTCGCTCCCCAAGCTCGACATCGAAGGCCTCGATCTGACGCTTCCCGGTCGGTGAAGGTGCTCTCGCGGTCACGACCGAGATAGGCTGTGCTCTTGGCCGTCAGGCCGTTCCCCCCGATTGTCCCCCCGCACCCCTTGCGGCTCCGCCGGACGATCACCTCACCAGATCACAGGACATCCGGAGAACCATGGCCGTACGACTGCGCCTCATGCGCATGGGCAAGAAGAAGCAGCCGACGTATCGAGTCGTCGCCGCCGACAGCCGTTCGCCCCGCGATGGCCGTTTCATCGAGATCATCGGGACGTACCAGCCGCGCCTCGAGCCGTCGGGAGTCAAGATCGACACCGTGCGGGCAGTTCACTGGCTCAACCACGGCGCCCAGCCGAGCGAGGCCGTCGAGAAGCTGCTGAAGATCACCGGCGCGTGGGCCGTGTTCACCGGCGACGCCCCGATGCCCGAGCCCGAGGCAGCACCTGAGCCTGAGGCTGAGGCAGCACCTGAGCCCGAGGCGGCGCGTGACACAGCCGATGATGCAGGGGACGCTGACGATTCTGCGGACTCCGGAGACGAGGAGGAGTCGGCATGAGCGAGCAGGAGGGCACCACGGCCGAGGAGGTGCTGCTGTACCTCATCGCGCAGCTCGTGGAGAAGCCGGACCAGGTCGAGATCGAGATCGAAGAGACCGACACCAAGATCAGCCTGATGGCCAAGGTCAGCTCCGATGACATCGGTCGGGTG
>CAYUBX010000204.1:0-6216 GCA_964443165.1 uncultured Acidimicrobiales bacterium | reverse complement strand
CCAGTTGGGCAACCACGGCGTCGACTGCGTCGCGCCCTGTGGCACCGGCGGCCAACCGCTCGTCGAGCGCTGTCGCCACGGAATCGTCATCCACCTCGGTCGACGGCGCCCCGCCAATCACCACCACGACCTCGCCACGCGGCGCTGTCGAGTAGCGCTCGGCCAACTCGGCGAGCGAACCCCGGGTGACCTCCTCGTGGAGCTTGGTGAGCTCCCGCACCACCGCAGCCTGTCGGTCGGGGCCGCACGCGGAGACGAGGTCGTCGAGAGTGGCGGGAAGCCGCTTGGGTGACTCGTAGACGATGGTGGTTCGCTGATCAGTGGCGATTGCGGCGAGCGCCTCGACGCGGGCCCGTCCAGACCGCGGCAGAAAGCCCTCCATCACCCATCGCGCCGTCGAGAGACCTGACACCACGAGGGCTGCGACGCCGGCCGAGGGTCCCGGGACAGCGGAGACCTCGAAGCCAGCGTCGATCACCGCCGCCACGATCCGCTGGCCGGGGTCGGAGATCGCCGGGGTCCCGGCGTCGGAGATGAGCGCTACCGAAGCACCCCCACCCAGCTCGCGCACGATGTCGGCCGCCGCAGCCGCCTCGGTGTGTTCGTTGGCGACGACAAGCCGTCGCGGCGAGGCACCGAGGTGCTTGAGCAGCCGACCGGAGTGTCGCGTGTCCTCACAGGCGACGACATCGACCTCTCGCAGCACCTGGGCAGCGCGAACCGTAATGTCCGCGAGATTGCCGATCGGCGTGGCCACGACGAAGAGGGTTCGAGGCTCAGTCACCCGTCGAGACCTCGACGACATCTCCCGCTGCGAGGCCCCAGCGTTCGAACGCCCCAAGCTCCGCCTCGATGACCGAGCGTGCCCGAAGGCGCGGACGGGTCACCCTGGCTCGGCGCACGTGAACGATCTCGCGGACCGATCCGTCCGCGTCGACAAAGGCAGCATCGATCCCAAACCGCATCCCGAACGTGTGGATCGATCGGCACGGCATGAGAAGGAGGGCCCCGCTCATCGCGTCGCGACCGCGGAGCCCGCGCCGCCGGCTCCGCCGGGTGTCCGCGACCTCGAGGCTCGCCAGAACCTGCCCGTCGCGCACCAACCAGGCCATGTCACACGTTGAATCTGAACTCGACGACGTCGCCGTCGGACATCTCGTAGTCCTTGCCCTCGAGTCGGAGCTTGCCGACCTCGCGGGCCTTGGCCCACGATCCCAGCTCGAGCAGATCCTGCCAGTCGATCACCTCGGCGCGGATGAACCCGCGCTCGAAGTCCGTGTGGATGCGGCCGGCACACTGTGGGGCCTTCCATCCGTGCGTGAAGGTCCAGGCCCGGGATTCCTTCTCGCCCGTGGTCAGGAAGGTGCGGAGGCCGAGCAACCCATGGGCGGCCCGTACGAACCGCGGCAATGCGCCCTCGCCGAGCCCGAGCCCTTCGAGCAGTTCGGCCCGATCCTCGTCGTCCAGCGCAGCCGCCTCCGCTTCGAGCTGTACGGACAGTGGGAGCACCTCGGCACTCGGAAGTGCGCCGCGCACTCTGTCGGCGATCTCCTCGGCGTCGTCGAGTTGGTCCTCACCGATGTTGAGGACCGCCATGACCGGCTTGTTGGTGAGAAGGAAGTGCTCACGGAGCGCCGCTCGTTGATCGTCGGACATGTCGGTGCGAAAGAGCGGCGTTCCTTCACTGAGGTGGGGGTATGCGGCGTCGAGCGCGTCGACTTCGGCGATCAACGCCTGGTCGCGGGGGTCGGCCTTGAGCGCCTTGCGCCTCTTGTCGATCCGCGACTCCACCGATTCGAGATCGGCGAGGGTCAACTCGAGCTCCACGATTCTCAGGTGCTCGAGAGGGTCGCTCGGGCCTGGCACGTCGGCGTCGTCGAACGCGCGCAACACGAACACCACCGCATCCACCTCACGGATGCCGGCCAGGAACTTGTTTCCGAGACCTTCGCCCTGGCTCGCCCCCTCGACGAGCCCACCGATGTCGACGAACTCGGTGGTGGAGTGCACGACCTTTCGGCTGGCGCTCATCTCTGCGAGCGCATCGAGGCGCGCATCGGGGACCCGCACCACCCCCACGTTGGGATCGGTGGTCGCGAAGGCGTAGGGCGCGGCCAGCGCGCCGCCTCCAGCGAGAGCATTGAACAAGGACGACTTGCCCGCATTGGGCAGACCGACGAACCCGAATCGTTCCATCGGGAGGGGAGGCTACCGGGAGCGCCGAGAGGGTCCTGTGACAGACTCGGGCAACCGAAACGATCGAGGGGGAACGTCATGGGACCGTTGAGCGGAGTTCGCGTGGTCGAGTTGGCCGGAATCGGGCCAGGACCCTTCTGCGCCATGCTGCTGGCCGACCTCGGTGCGGATGTGATCCGCGTCGACCGCACCGCCCAGGCCGATCTCGGTATCGATCGTGGCCGCAAGTACAGCGTGCTCAACCGCAGCCGCCGCTCGGTGGCCGTCGATCTCAAGAACCCGGACGGCGTCGAGACGGTTCTCAAGCTCGTGGAGAGCGCAGACGCCCTCATCGAGGGGTTCCGGCCCGGGGTCACGGAGCGCCTCGGCTTGGGGCCGGAGGTGTGCCTGGAGCGCAACCCCAAGCTCGTCTACGGCCGCATGACCGGCTGGGGCCAGGAGGGCCCGATCGCCCACGCCGCAGGCCACGACATCAACTACATCGCACTCACCGGAGCACTCCACGCGATCGGCGGGGCCGACAAGCCCAGCCCGCCGCTCAATCTGGTGGGCGACTTCGGCGGCGGCGGCATGTATCTCGCCTTCGGCTTGGTCTGCGCCCTTCTCGAAGCGCGCGGTTCCGGCCAGGGCCAGGTGGTCGACGCAGCGATGACCGAGGGCGCCGCCTCGCTCATGGGAGCCGTCTACGGGATGTTCGCCTCGGGAGGGTGGGAGAACGAGCGCGAACGCAACGTCCTCGACGGCGGCTCGTACTACTACGGCGTGTACGAGACGAAGGATGGCAAGTTCATCTCGATCGGCTCGATCGAGGGCAAGTTCCACGACGAACTGCTCGAGCTCACGGGCCTCGCCGACGCCGCCACCGTGGATCGCAACGATCGCGCCACCTGGGACGACAAGAAGGTCGCGATGGCCGAGATCGTCAAGACCAAGACGCGAGACGAGTGGGACGAGATCATGCTCGGCTCCGACGTCTGTTACGCCCCCGTGCTCGACCTCGAAGAGGCACCCCAGCACCCGCACAACGTGGCTCGCGGGACCTTCGTCGAGGTGGAGGGAGTGGTGCAGCCAGGTCCAGCGCCCAAGTTCAGCAGAACGCCCGGCGAGGTCCAGATGCCACCGCCCGCGCCCGGCCAGCACACTGCGGACGCCCTGGCCGACTGGGGTTTCGACAGCGAAGACGTCCAGAAGCTGCTCGATGTCGGCGCGGTCAAGTAGGGCTCGCCACATCGACCCGGGTAGCATTGACCCCCTATGTCGAAGCGCACCAAGAAGCGGAAGCTGCGGGCGAGGCGGAACAAGGCCAACCACGGCAAGCGGCCCAACTGCGGCCGCGGCTGAGGTTTCAGCCAGGCACACCGGCCCGCGCCAGGTGATCTCCGCCCTCACTCTCCACTGACGTGCTAGATCACGTCTTTACCGACGCCATCGGAGCGCTCCGAGAGGTGTTCGAAGGCGCGTTCCTCGAGCGCCAGGCGTTCGAGGAACGATTCCAGACCGATCCGCTGCTCGGCGACACCAGCTGGGAGACCACCTATGGCCTGCCGGGCGAGGGCGACCCGCCGCGCGTCCGCGCCGACGTCACCCTGCGCTGGACCACGTGGAGCCAGACGGTGTACCGGTCGTGGTATCTCGGCGAAGACATCGAGGGCGTGCCGCGGATCGACACGGAGATCGTCTTCCGGCTGCAGCGTCTCGACGAATCGCCTGACCCCGCGTGCGTCCTAGATGCTCTCCCCACGGAGTCCCCGCCCGTCGGCAACGACCTGCTCGAACGAGGTGGACCCACCCTCGAGACCAACTTCGACACCGACCTGAGCGTGGCCGAGCACGCGATCGAGGTGTCGTACACGGGCGTCTACGAGCTGCATCACGAGTTGCTCGCCGACGGCAACCTCATCGACGCGCACTTCAGCGCGCTCGGCGGGTGGATCGCGTCGACGCTCGTTCGCCTCGGCGACCTGCCGCTGCGATACAAGCAGTCGCGCGACTGAACCCTCCGCCGCCCCGCGCGCCGAGTTCGTCTCTGTGGGTGCTCACACGTACCCTGTTCGCACATGGCAGCCGCCGCCGACCACTACCTCTACCCCGTCGCTCGCTACGGGACCGAGGGGATGGTGCTCGTGCGCTCCGAGCTGGTCGACCTCGCACCGCTCGACGCGTTGCCCTGGGTTCTGATCGTCTCGGTCGAGGTGAGCGATCCCACCGATTCAGCCCTCGTCATCGAGCTCGAGGGCCGGCTCGAAGACGCGGTCGGCGCGGCGCGTGGTGAGGTGGCCGGCTACTTCCGCTCCCCCGAGGCCTTCCTCGTGATCGCCTACCTCCCCGAAAATCCCGAGATCCCCGACACGGGATGGCGGCGAGACTGGACGGACATCGAGCTGTTCGAGGATCTGGACTGGACGGTTTTCGAAGAGGCGCTGGCTCCCTCGAACGAGGAGTGGCGCAGCGTGGCCGACATGGGGGTCATTGCGGGCCTCATCCGCGACGGCGACGTCCTGACCGCGCCGCGGAACATCGACCACACCGTGTTGTTCGACAACCGAGCGGCCGCCAAGGCATTCAGCTCCACGGTCGAGAACGAGGACTATTCGTCCTTCACCAGTGAGACGGACGACGGCACGTTCGTGGTCAGCCTGTCGCGGACCGAGGCGCCGCTCCCTGGGCCCATGGGCGTCAGCACGACGACGTGGCACCTGGAGCGAACTGCGAACGCCCACGGCGGCCGGTACGACGGCTGGGGCTGCCCCATCGTGCGAGCGGCCCAGGGCTGACGACCAAACTCGATCAGCCCGATCGCTGATCGATCAGATCCAGGATCTGGTCGGCGAGCAACCGGCCGCCGTCGCGGGTGTAGTGCACCCCGTCACTCGATCGCACCGTGCGATCGCGCCCCTCTTCGTCGACGACCGTCCTGGTGAACACCCCATCGGGAGCCACGATCGCCGCAGCGTCGAGATATGCGGTGCGGCGACCACGAGCCACCGCCTCGGTGAGCGGGTTCACGATGGCCGGTAGCTCGGCGATCTTGCCGAGCGTGACCGGTGGCATCCCCACCCACACGACGAAGCGGCCCGGCCGATCGACGGAAACGAGCATCTCCGCGACCCGCGTTTGATACATGGTCTTCCACGGATCGGACCCGACCAGGTCTCTGTGCCCGCTGAACCGCTGCCCGTCGTTGCCCCCCATCGACAGGACGATGACGTCGTAGCCACCCTCGGCCACGGTGTCGGCGAGATGGGCGCGCCAATCGAAGAACCACTCGGTGATCACGCCGGTCGACAGACGAACGTCGGTGGTCAGCTCGAAGCGGGGGTCGTCGTCGACCAACAACTCGAATCCGAACGCGGGCCCTCCGGACAGGCTGTCCCCGCCCACGTAGATCCGCAGCGGCCGTTCGGCGGTCGGAGCCGGGAGCAAGGACGCGCGGTCTCCGCGCGTGAACCAGTAGTAGGTCGCTTCGACGTCGAGGAGGGATTCACCGAGCGGATCGGGCCACGAGAGGATCGGGTCGTGCCATCCGCCGGGTTCCGCTTCCGCCTCCTGGGAGGAAGCCCAGGTGGCCGACGCGGCCGGGATGGCCAGTGCGGCGGCGAACGCGACAACCCACCGGCCGATCGCCCGTCGCGAGGTCATGAGCTGCTGCGCCCCGCTTCGAGATCGACCACGCCTCCGAGGGTCTCGAGGAGGAGCTCCGACAACCAGCGGCCACCGGCGGTGCTGAGGTGGACTCCGTCGGTCAGCCGCACGTCGACCAGTTCGCCCGACTCGTCGGGAAGGAACCGTTCGTACGCGCCGTTGGCATTCTGGAACAGCGCCCGCGTGCCCACGAACGTGACCCGGGAGCGGGTTGCCGCCTCGGCTTCGTAGATCCGGTTGAGCTGCTGCATCTTGCTATCGAAGTCGTCCGAGCGCATGATCGGTTGACCGACCCAGATCACCTGGCGGTCGGAGCCTTCGGTGACCAGATCCATCACGGCACCCACCCGAAGCGAATACTCCCGAACCCACAGGTCG
>CAYUBX010000203.1:632-6216 GCA_964443165.1 uncultured Acidimicrobiales bacterium | reverse complement strand
CACGCATGGGTCTGCTTCTCCCCGGTCATGGCGGCGAGTCGGGCCGGCAGCTCGTACTTCAGGATCTTGGTGGCGCCCATGGGCCACGCGTCGACGAAGTGGACGGCGCGTGGGACCTTGAACGACGCGATCTCACCACGGCAGAACTCGATGATGTCGTCCGATGTGGCCTCGGCGTCGGGCGCCAACTCGACGAATGCCACCGGCACTTCGCCGTACTTGGCATCGGGCCGGCCCACCACCTGCGCCAGCTTCACAGCAGGGTGAAGCGACAGGAAGCCCTCGACCTCGATGGCCGCCACGTTCTCACCGCCGACCTTCAACATGTCCTTCAGCCGGCCCGTAAACGTGAGGTTGCCGTCAGCGTCGATCTCACCGAGGTCGCCGGTACGGAACCAACCATCGACGTCGAAGGCCTCTTCGGTCGCGGCCCGATCACCGTGATAGCCACCGAACACCCCGCGGCCGCGCACGCAGATCTCACCCCGTTCGCCAGCGCCCAACTGTCGGCCCTGGCCGTCCCGGATCTCGATCTCGTTACCCGGCAATGCCCGCCCCGAATTGGCCGTTCGCGCGTCGAGAGGGTCGTCAGGATCGCACATCACCACCGAACCGCCGCACTCGCTCAGGCCGTAGGCGGTGATCTGGCTGGTCTGGGGCATCCGCTCCTGCATGGCAACCAGCTCTTCGCGAGGGCCGACGTTGAGCATGGTGCGTACTGATGCGAACGAGCCGGGCGTGTAGTCGGGATGATCGAGGAGTTGCATCGTGACCGTGGGAAACGCGGGAAACGCCACGGTCACCCCTTCCCGAGCAATCTGGCGCAGTGCCTCACCAGCATCGAAGTGAACGGTCGACACCAGCGTTCCCCCGACGTGGAACACGCCGGTGAGGGGCTGAGTGAAGGCGCTATGGAACATCGGCAGTGGCGCCCACATGACGTCGCCGCCGCGCAGCCCAAGCCGATCGAGGCCGCCGACAACGCCGGCGTGTTGGAGCACGACATGGTCGAGAGGGCAGCCCTTGGGCATTGCCGTCGTACCCGATGTGTAGAACATGAGTGCGGTATCCGCGACGTCGGTCCGCCGATGCTGTTCCAGCACTGCGTCTTCCTCCACCCCATCGGCGAGTTCGGCCAGGCGGCCGGGCCCCACACAGTGGCCATGGCCTTCCGGTCCGAGGAAGACGATGTGCTCGACTGCCACCGAGGTGCCGATACCGGCCTTGGCAAGCAGCTCGACGTAGTCGATGTGCTGGTCGACCAGCCCGTTGGTGAAGATGACACGGACGCCGGCGTCGGCCGTGCAGTGGGCGACCTCACGCGCCTTGAACCGGGCGTTGTACAGCATCGGGACAGCACCGAGCAGCGAGGCACCGAACAGCACCTCGACGAAGTCGAGGCAGTTCGCCATCAAGATGCCGACACGGTCGCCGCGACCGACACCGAGCCCCGTCAGTGCTCGTGCGTACCAGGTGGCCCTGTCGGCCAACCCTGCGTAGGTGATGCGGTCATCGTCGACCACGACACAGTCACGCTCGCCGTGCCGTTGAGCACTGTCGAGTAGCAGTTGGGCGAGGGGACGCGCCGCGGGAATCACTCGTCGATCACCGCGATGGTCATCGAAGCACCACGCTCGATCACCGAATCCGAGAGGCTCGAGGCGGGTGGCGCCTCCACACGGCCGGTTCCGAGCGCCCGTCCGGCGATCCGGCCCTGCACTAGCGCCCCGGCGATTCGCATTCCACCGAGGCCAATGGTGCAGCTCAGTCCTCCGGCACAATCGCCGACGGCGAACAACCCCGGGATCGGCCGACCGAACACGTCGACCACCGCCATGTCTCCCGTCACCCGCAACCCACCGCAAGGAAAGTTAATGCCCTCGACCATCGGGACGGCATGGAACGGTGGCTCGACGATGCCCCGCCGAGGATCCGGAAAGATCACTCGCCCGAAGTCCGGATCACGCTCGGTCCCGGAGTCGACCGTGGCGTTCCATCGCTCGACCGACGCCTGCAGCGCCTCGTCGCTGACCCCGATGGCCTCGGCGAGGTCGGCCAGAGTGCCGGCCGACTGTGGAAACGCAGGCATCTCGTCGACCAGTTGCCGCCTGCGACGCATGGTCCGATCGTCAAACACGAACCATGCGCGCCCACCATCCTGAGCCCGGAGTGCCTCCACCCGCTCGTCGTACGGTCCTGCTTCGTCGTGGAAGCGACAGCCTGCGATGTTCACGGCGACGGATTCCTCGACGAGCGCCGAGGCCACCATCACCAGAGGCGGGATCATGCCCATGTTCACGAGATCGCCGCCAACGGCGTGACCCATCAGGTGGCCGTCACCGCGGTCGTGATCGGTGCCGAGGTACGGCGTGACCGAGCGGGCCTGTGGCTGGTATCGGGCCCGAAGTTCCGGGTTGGCCTGGTAGCCACCGGCTGCCAGCACGACCCCGCGCCGGGCATCGAAGCGGCCGATGGTGGTCTCGACGCCGACGACCCGAGGCCCGCCGGCCCCCGTCGAGGGATCCGTAACGAGCCGCCGGGCCCGAACGCCGGTCCTGACATCCACACGAGCGGTGGCCAAAGCATCGGCGAAGCAGGAGGTGAACATCGAGGTGGACTCGACATCGATCATGCGGTCAACGCTGTGCTGCAAGGGTCGAGAGATGAACCGGTTGAACCGGAACCCGAGGCCGATCAACCAGGCGTGGGTATCGGCTGACTCCTCGGCGAACCGGCGGGCCTGCTCACGGTCGAACACGAGTCCGTACCGACCAGACTGCCGGTCCACCTCGGCCTCCATGTCGGCCACGAACGCGTCGACACCGTCGACGATGCCTGCGTCGTGTTGCATCGCGTGGTCGGCGAACGCCACGTATCCCGTCGAGCGGGCGGCGTTACCTCCCACCACCGTGTCGGCCTCGAACAGGATCACGGACGCACCCTCAGCGGCCGCTTCGAGAGCGGCAGCGCACCCGCCGGGCCCGGCACCGACGACGATCACGTCGGCTGTGCCTGTCACGTCGGGGGTTGAGGTCACCGAGCCATCCCGCCGTCCTCCAACGCCGAGGGGAAGTCACCACCAGCGAGCCACTCATCGAACGCCGGTTTCCGAGCCCGGTCGACCAGTTCGACCCGCAGCTGGGCCGAGGCGATGGTGTGGTACGTGAAGCCGAACGGTCCGTCGAGGTCGGGATTGTCGTAGGTTCCCTCCCACTCGAACCCGGCCTTGGTCAGGCGGGCGGAGTCACGTGCGAGATCGTCCGACCAGTAGCCCAGGTGGTGCACACCAACACCAGCCTGACCCCAGATGGTGCCCGGTGTGACCTCGATGATCTCGAAATGTGGCGGGCCCGTGACCGAGTACGTGACGCGGAAGTCCGCTCTCACCAGCCCGTTGGGTTGGCGCACATCGAAGGTGCGGCGCTGCACCGACGCCCATTCGAGCCCGAACGTCGAGCCGAACTCGTCGAGGGCCAGATCGAAGTCGGCGACCACGATGCCGTAGTGGTAGAAGCCGTCGAGGGGCAGCAGGGCCATAGCCGGATCAGACACCGTTGGCCACCCATCCGCCGTCGGCGTAGACCGTCGTGCCGGTGACGTAGCTCGCGGCGTCGGACAGAAGAAACTCTGCGATGTCGGCGATCTCGGAAGCCTCGCCGACGCGTCCCAGCGGCACCCGACCTTCCAACCACTTGACCTGCTCGGGGTCGTCGAGCCTCTCGGCGGCCATGGGCGTGCGGATGGGACCCGGTGCGATGGCATTCACGCGCACCCCGCACGGCGCACCTTCGACAGCCGCGGCCTTGGTCAGCGATGCGATGGCGCCCTTCGACGCCACATAGTGCGACTGGCCGGGAACCGCTATGACGGCATTCACCGAGGAGATGTTGACGATGGAGGCGGTCGCCCCGTCCGGGTGTCTCCGGAGCAGTTCGCGAACACCCAGCCAGGTGCCCGTGACGTTGACCCGAAGATGGCGCTCGAACTCGTCGAGGGTGGTGTCGACAATCATGCTCCTGGTCCTGATACCAGCACAGTTGACCAGCCCCGAGACCGGACCCACCCGGTCGAATACGGACGCCCAAGAGGCCTCGTCGGCCACATCGTGGCCGATCACGTCGTCGTCACCGGCGATGTCAGCGACAATCACCTCGTGGCCGTCGTCGCGTAACCTGGCGACCACTGCGGCGCCGATGCCCGACGCCCCGCCCGTCACCACCATCGCGCTCACTCGAGAACCTCCGGTTCGCGGTGAAGCAACCACCGGAGCTGCCCGCCCCAGTAGTAGTCGACGCTCAGCGTGTTGATCGACGACTTGATGACGCTCCGCTGGGCCTGCGGAACGGGCACCGGTTTACGACCCGCTGCCATGGCGTCGTAGTTGAGCCGGCAGGTCCGTTCGAACAGCGTGGCGCGGTAGGTGGCCTGTCCGACAGACCCTCCGGTGAGGAGCACGCCGTGATTGGCCAGGACGACGGCAGTTGCATCACCGATCGCCGTGGCCAGGTGTTTGCCCCCGTCGGCGTCGTCGACGCCGCCCGTGTACTCGTCGAACAAGGCGATGTCACCGTCGAACGCGCACGCCTGCTGATCGGTGATCTCGGGTGCCTCGTGCAAGGTGGACAACAAGGACCCGTAGTACGGGTGGTTGTGGATCACCACCTCGGCATCGGGGCGGCGGCGATGGATCTCGGTGTGGATGAAAACGGCGGGGGTGACGTCCCAGCGCCCGTCGATCACCTCGCCGTCGGCGTCGATCGTGATGATGTCCGACGCCGTGATCTCCCGCCACCAGAGCCCGTACGGCGTGCACCACATCGTGCCGTCGCCATCTGGTCGGTTGACGGTGATGTGGCCGGCGACGTCGAGTGCGTACCCGTCGCGAGCGAGCAGCCGGGCAGCGCACGCCATCTGCTGGGGAACGGTCAGATCCGGCGTGGAGGGCATCACCATCGGAAATCCGCCTCCCGACAGCGCGTCGGTCAGTTTTCCCATCGAGCGCCCTTCTTGTCTGTGTGGCTTCTCAGTCGTGTCCCAGATACGAGCGCACCAGGTCGTGCGACTCCTTGAGCTCGTGCGACGGCCCGCTGATGTCGTTGTTGCCTGTACGTAGCACGTAGGTACGATCGCTGATGTCGAGGACGCCCGCGTTCTGCTCGACGAGCAGGAAGGTGGTGCCACCCTCGTCGCGCAGTTCAGTCACCAACTCGAACAGATCGTCCACCAGGTTCGGCGCCAGACCGAAGGAGAGCTCGTCGATCATGAGCATCTTCGGGCGGGTGATCATGGCTCTGGCCAGAGCCAGCATCTGCTGCTGACCGCCCGAGAGAGACGACGCCGCGTCGCCCATCTTCTCCGACAACGCCGGCAGCAGGTCGAGCAGACGGTCCCGGTCGCGACGGATGGCATCGACTCCGTCGGATCGGAGGCCCAGGCCGAGGTCCAGATTCTCCCTGACCGACAGGTTCTGGAAGATCCCTCGTCCCTCTGGAAGGTGCCCGAGCCTGAGCATGGCTCGCTGTTCGATCGGAAGGACACCGAAGTCGACGCCAAGGAGTTCGCCGCCGCCCTGGCAATGGTCACC
>CAYUBX010000203.1:0-622 GCA_964443165.1 uncultured Acidimicrobiales bacterium | reverse complement strand
TATCGACCCCGACCAGGTGGACAGCACGCCCGAGATAGTGCGAAGCAGCGTGGTCTTGCCCGCACCGTTGGCGCCGAGCACCGACACGATCTCGCCCTCCTCGACTTCGAGGCTGACACCGTTCAGCACCTGTAGAGCCCCGTAGCCCGACACCACATCCTTGGCCTCGAAGAGCATCAGTCGTCCCCTCCTGCCGCACCGTCGGCCAGCTCGAAGCCGGCACCGAGGTAGGCCTCGATGACCACCGGATCCGATGTGACCTCGGCCGGCGTGCCCCGGGCGATGATGCGCCCGAAGTGCAACACGCTGATGTCGGGACACAGCGCAGTGACCAGCTCGAGGTCGTGCTCGATGATGATCAGACACATCTCGTGTGCTGTGACGAGCTCCCTGAGACCCGCCAGCAGCACGGTCACATCCTCGGCTCCCAGGCCCGCGGCGGGCTCGTCGAGGAACAGCACCGTCGGCTCGGCCACCAACGCCCGACAGACCTCGACGATCTTCTGCGATCCGAGGCTGAGGTCGCCGGTTTGCTTGTGGGCTTCGTCGGCGAGACCGAACCGGTCGAGCATGTCCATACAGACTCGTCGCGCCTCGGTCTCTTCCCGACGCTGACCAGGAA